>JAAYLM010000312.1 GCA_012521915.1 Oscillospiraceae bacterium
AGTATAGGCAAGAGAACGATGAACCGGCAGGAAATATCGTTTTGCAGCTTCTGGTATGAGGTCCGGCCCTCCGATTGAGGCACAAAGGCTCAGTGTAAGGCTCACCAACCGACGTAAATTGAGACAGCGACACGCATCGTATATTTTCTTCCAGTCAAGTGAGTCAGCTTTCACTTGAAGCATCCTGCAGATATCCACCAGCCACTTATGACCCATAAACGAATGCCAGATTGAATAATGGAAGATCATATGCAGCAATTCATATTCATCATCAAGGCAAGGGATCATTAAACCATCGATATTCAGAACAGTTGCGTGGCTCAGCCAATCAAGCTTTCCAATTGGAAAGATCTGATTCATCTGTTCATGATTGCGGAATATCTCCATACTCAGATGAATGTCAAGCCTGATCGCATCTGGCCAGGCAGGACGAACATAGGATATTTCCCGCATTTCACGTTCCACCCAGTTTTTATCATAAACATCACTGACGGCATGCATTGCCTGATCTGGAAAGGAAAAGCCACTAGATTCCAGAAGGGCCGCGGCGGATCGATAATCTTCAGGATGTATAAAAATATCAATGTCGCCTACAGACCGACAAGAAAACTCAGGGTATATCCTGTTGATGATCTGAATGCCTTTTAAGACAACATAACGAATTCTGGCATTGTTAAAACATCTGGAAACTTCATCAAGATGGCTTCTTATGATTTCGTTCTTCATCATGGTCAAACCATGCCGTTTCAGCATGCCCTGAACCAGCGAGTCCGGCAGGTGGCTAATCGTTCCTGTTATGCGGCTGCAGCTCATCAGAAAACCATCCAAACCGGTTCTTGCGACCAGACGATCAACTTCATGGATGTCAGTATGATGCAGCAGAGCAGGAAGATCAGAAGATTGCACGCCACGAATACAACTTTTCAGGAACGCCTCAAATGCTTTGCGTTCTGCATGTTTTGCCATCGGTTTTTTCCTTTCAGCAGCAAGCGGGTCCAAAAATAATGCATCGCTCTGGGCAACGGGTTTCGCCGCAAAACGCTCCGGCGATGCAATGCCTTCAAGTACCGGTTCAGTTTTAATGCGCGCCAGGATTTCAATTCATCAGGCAGAAAATCAGAAAGATGATCACGCGAAAAAAAATACTCAATATTGGTCTTTGACCAGTCGTTTTTTTCCAGATAGGCTTGAGCCTTTTGTCTGTAAAGAAGTGAACCAGGTGATAGAAAAAGCTGACCCCAACTTACATTATCGATCGGCAACCTTTTTATCCAGCTTAAGGTCTTATCCAGTTTATCGATGGTATCGCCCTCAAAACCCATGATAAGGTTAACCTGCGTACTGATGCCGTGACGCCTGCAAAGCTGCAAGGCTTTTTCCGCCTGCTGAATACTTGCGTTTTTCCGTGTCTTCAGAAGAACGTCAGGATCAGCACTTTCCAGGCCAAACTCTATTTTCAAAAAATTAGCCTGTTTCAGCAGCCTGGCCAGGTCTTCTGTGATCTGATCCACTCTGCTCTGTATGCAAAACAGAGCTTTGTGGTTCAGGCCTGATGATATGATCGATTGCAGAACCGTCCTGGCATAATCCGGATCTGCAAGAAAACTATTATCGAGAAAGGTAATGCCGTCACAATGATATGTTTCAATCAACAGTCGGATCGTCTTGATTACATCGTCAACTTTGTGATGGCGAAGACCTCCTGTAAAGGTAAGCGATTCTGTACAAAAACTACAATGGCTGGTGCAGCCTCGTGTTGCTATAACCGTTCCGACCCTTAAATAGAATGGTCTGATTGTGCTGATGTTGCGTTTGGTATAAAATGCCATGTCCAGCAAATGATAGGCCGGCGCAGGTAATTTTTGAAGATCAACTGGTTTACGGCTAACCGGGCTCTTAAATATTCTTGAGGATAAATCTGGTCTGTCCAAACTCGCCAAACCCTCAGTTTTTTTTGTAGTATCCTGCTCATGTCTTTCACGCCAATAAAGACCGGGTATATCATTTTTACAGTGTTTATCTGCCAGTAGGCAAATCGACTCCTCGCCTTCTCCGGCGATGACTGCGTCTGCTTCAGGAATGCGTTGCAAGGTCAGTTCCGGTAATGCGGTAGCATGATGTCCCCCCAGTACGACAAATGCGTCTGTTACGCTCCTGACAACGCGAACATCATGAATGCTATGGTGAATCAGCTGAGAACAGGTGCTAAAGCCAATCATATCCGGTCTGAAAGCGCTGATCGATGCCTTCAGTTGCCGATCGATCTCATCTTGGTCATGGTCAAAGCTGATCCGAAAACGATCAAACAGCAGGACCTCATGTCCGGCAGCGAACAGCGCACCGGCCAGTGAACAAACACCAAGCGGCATCCAGCGTACATTCGTTTTGGAAGCCGCAGGGGTAATGAACATCACGCGCATGATCTACTTCCCTCCAAGCATTTTCCTGGCATGGCTGAACTGACGCATCTGGAAAGGATCCTCCGTAAATGAACCTAAAGTATTTGTTTCACACCTTATATGATAGAGCATTTTATATCCGGCAAGATCCATGGACAAAAGATCATTGCCAATAAAAACCCGCTGTGCCGGATAGACCTCCCCCTCATTCGGACCACCTGTCATAAACGGCCTGCGCGCGTCCATGATGATCAGATCGGGCTGCACAGCCAGCGAAATTTCAACTGCTTTTTCCTGCAAATTCTGTTTGTGTAGACCATAGCGTTGATAGGGATGCATCAAGCCCACAGCATGTTTCATTGACATGGAAAAATCAGCGAACCTATGTGATTTTAAATTAACCAGATAGATGATGCGATCAACCTCATAGATGCTTTGGGGCACGATCAGTTCTTTTAAGAACGCACCGGCAATCGGCACACGAAGCCATTCATCCTGATCAAAATAAATGAAAGACGCTCTGTTTTCCAATAAAGCTTTTATGCCTGTTTGGTTCATGACACGCTTCGTGGGCAGATCAAGGACTGAACTGCAGTCTGCTACCACTATTTTCGCAACACCACGTTCGATCAAAAGATCAACCAGCCAACACAAAAAAGCAGGATCCGTCGAAGCAGGGTATGGCTTTGCCGAATTGAGGTTGATTTTAATCATGACACGATGATCCGGAGAAAGATCCGCAAATATTTTCGATTGGGCCTGCTGAATCTGCTGTTTGATCTCATCATCAGATCCAGAAAATTCTGTTACATCAGCTGATATGTTTACAGGTGAAAGTCGCGGTAAGGCTTCGCCTGAATACCTCAGGCGTTTCAGAATGGCTGGTCTGGTCATACGGCGATAATAGTTTTTCAGAGAACGAGGCATCAGCCTTGACAATTTTTTTACTACGTTGGATGCAATATGAGCACTCATATTTTGTTCTCCTCTTTTTGCACGGTCTGTTCAACAGCAGAAACAAAGCGATCCATA
>JAAYLM010000313.1 GCA_012521915.1 Oscillospiraceae bacterium
CGTTACTCGGTATCGCCGGTGGATCCGTTCCGGAACGTGAGGTCAATATGAGTGAGTTTTGCGATAGCTGCAAGACTTTGGTGGACAAGCGCTATACGTTTACCTATTACCCATTCACTGGCGTGACTGGCTTGTATGATAGGGTGGCCGACCCGGAAGAGACCACAAACATTGGCGGGAAACCCGAGTATGCGGATGTTGAACGCAAGTTTCTGATGCATGTTATTGACTTCATGGTTCTTGCTAAAGGTGTGCGTATTGAGGCGCACGATTTAGTTCCCGATGTAAAAAAGGGCATCGAAAAAAAGGATCCTAAGTTCCTCGACAATATCGACATTGCTTACCCGTTAGCCAGCATGGCCGAAGTTGAGCGACTAAAACAGGCTGGTTTGCCATGGGATTATAATGAGTTTTGCCGTACCCGTAAAATTAAAGCGCACTATGGCGTATATTTTATGAAGTAAGCTGTTTTCGCTCGTGTTTCAGTCATAAGCAAAACCTGTTCATAATACTCAGTTTGTAGCGGTGAATCGTAGAAATCATAATGCGTTCTCTATGCGTATTGGCAATTCCATTTTTGACTGCTTTACCGAACTTCCGCATTACCACCAGAGCCGGTTCACCGCGGCCCGCCCAGTTCTTTGCCGGCGTCACCGTGCCATGATAGCAGGACACCGTGTTCCTCAACTATTTGTATATTTCCGGTTTAGCATACCTTAAGTGAAATGTTATGAACCGCAGCATTAACCGGGACAGGTTGATGGTATAATTATGTAAAGTCATCCAATGTGTTTTTCCGGTTTTTCGCCATCAAGACTATCGTGGAGAACGGATGGCTTTGCAGTATTCTCTTATTGCGAACTTCATTTCACGGGTGACATTGGAGGCAATGTTTAATGGATTTTACAAAACTTAAATATTTCATGGACCATTTAACCACATGGCGTATACCGGGAAATTCTGTATGTGTTATGTTGCATAACAAAGAGGTTTTCAGATACAGCTCGGGATATGATGATTTTGAAAACAAAAGACCAATGACTGGCAACGAGCTTTTCAATATCTATTCGTGTTCTAAGGTTGCTACCGTAACGGCAGCGCTACAGCTTTTTGAAAAAGGCGAATTTTTGCTCGATACGCCTTTGTATTGTTTTATCCCCGAATTCAAAGATGTTTATGTCAAGGGCGAACACAGTGATAAGGTTAAGGCAAATTCACCCATTACCATGCGTCATCTTTTTACCATGACTGCAGGTTTTGATTATAATATGCAATCGCCTGCTTTTCAAAAAGCCAGAACATTAACGGATGGTAAAATGAATACGACGGTTGTTGCTCGTTGCATTGCAGAGCAAGACATATGTTTTCAGCCGGGAACACGTTGGCAATACAGCCTGTGTCACGACGTGCTCGGTGCTGTTGTTGAAATTATATCAGGAAAGCGTTTTTCAAAATACATGAAGGAAAATGTTTTTGAACCTATAGGAATAAAGGATGCATGGTATCATTACGCTTCCGGATTGTCCGAAAAAATGGCGTGTCAATACCGGTATGAGCCCCATGATTCGTCAATTGCGTTTGATGCAGTAGAAGCACAAATACATTCACCGAACAAAGAAGGTCTTTTAAAAAATGTCGGAAAGCAAAAAAACATGACTGTTGGTGTAGGGTTTGACAGCGGCGGCGGTGGCATTATAACCTCTGTCGGCGAGTATGTAAAGCTTGCCAACGCTCTGGCTAATTCTGGTTTAGCGGCCAACGGTGAACGCATTCTTTCCGAAGGTACCGTTAAGCTTTTGATCACCAACCAGTTATCGAATGAATTGCTTAAACATTTCAACTGGTCACAGCTTGCGGGATACGGATACGGCCTCGGCGTAAGAACGATGATCGATACAGCTCGCGGAGGCTCAAACGGTAATATAGGAGAATTCGGTTGGGGCGGTGCAGCAGGTGCAACGCTTCTTGCCGATACAAAAATAGGCTTGGCTGTTTTCTATGCCCACCACATGCTTAATCCACAAGAAGATTATTACCAGCCCAGACTCAGAAATGTCATTTACGCATGTCTTTGATGCACCATAACCCGTCATTGCGGGTAAAAATCACAGCTGCCTATTTTATAAATCTCTCCAGTCGAAGAGAACACCTACCGGGAAGTTTTTTTCGGTTATCAGTCTGCTAAAAACCTCAGGTGCTTTTTCCGGAGCGTGGATCTCACAAATCATATCCTGAAAATTCAGTCGTTTGCCTTCAATCAGATTTATAACGGTTTTTAGATCATCCTCATCAGTCCAAAGGCCTGCGGAAGATTCTTTTCTTGGTCTTGCCGTGGTGTGCGCGCCAATCAACGATATCCCTGGCCCGTGTACCTTTCCATAATAATCGATTTCGAATTTTGAGCTTCGAGTGCATCCCAAAAGCGCTATGCGCCCAAACCGCTTCATGCAATCCAATGCCTGAATCAAGCCAATACCAAGGCCGGTGACTTCAATGCATACATTCACGCCGCCATCAGTGATTCTCCTGACAGCTGCATAAAAATCCTCTGATTGTGGATTCTGCGCGTAATCTGCGCCTATATTCAGGGCAAATGCCCTCCTCTCCGGGATAGGGTCAACCGCGATGATTGGATAGGCGCCTGCGGCTTTCAACTCCTGAACAGCGAACATGCCTAGAATGCCCAGCCCCATGACCATAGCGGACTCACCTATTTCTAGCTTTGTTTTTCGGATTGCTCCTAACGGGAATGTGGCGATTAAAGCCATAGAAGCTTCCGCTGTGGTTATGCTGTCGGGAATTTTCATTACATTTTTTCTGGAAATCGTCATGTTCTTTTGATGTTTTCCCCAATACACAATGACGCGATCACCTGCAGCGATGTCCTTGATTTCACTGCCGATATGGGTAACCACGCCTGAGGCACTGTAACCAACCGCACGGGGGAAGATTGGTTCTTCATCTTCGGGAGCACCGGTACTGTTTCTCATACCTGTTAAATTAGCTTTTTCTGTACCGGTGCTGATGGCGGAATACTCCAGCGCTACAGTAACCTCATCTGCTCCGGGAGCAGAATATGCTACTTCAACTAATTCAGCGACATTTGGCTTTGTAAACAAAATTTGCTTCGTCTTCATTACGCTGGCTCCTTTCCACAGGCTCTCAGCAACAACTTATACAGGCCGTATTCATACGCATAGGTGTATGGATTATCTTTTTTGCCCATAACAAGCTCCGCAAAGTTTTTCATCATGGCATCATAGCGGTCGTAAATCCCGGTTTTTGTCATATTCCCCGGGGCATTCCAGTTGCTGTGATAGGTCTCATTCATCACGGTATATTGGCCACCCTCCGCACTAACCTCAAAGGGCTTGATTTCAATAGTGCCCTTGCTCCCGCAGATAACCAGCTGCCTTCTTAAAAATCCACCATTTTCGCAAGCACAGGTTTTGGCAAAGGATATTCCGTTAGGGTATCTGAAGGCAACCATGCCGTAGTCTTTGGCAGAGACACCGTCTAGCCCGGTTGCGCAGTTCATGGGAATGACCTCCAGCGGTTCTCCCTGGATCCTGTAAATCAAATCGACAAGATGACATCCCAGAAAGAACATCATGCCGCCGGGGAAGTTTTCCAGCCATTGCCTGACTTCAGGAGGGTGCTTGCAGTCCATATGTGCCTCGACGGCATAGATTTCGCCCAAAGCGCCCTTATCGACTTTATCCAGGGCTTCTAAAACCTTGGGATTGAAGCGATACATATATCCTGTAGAAAAGGTCAAAGATCTCTCTTTTGCTGTATGGATCAGTTGCTCGAAATCGACAAGCTCTCTTCCGCCGGGTTTCTCCATGTGGATATGTTTACCGGCTTTGGAGGCCATAAGGGCGTATTTTGTAAGATAGATCTCCTCTGTTTCCACGGTAACAGCTTCAATCTCAGGATTAGCCAAAATTTCATCCACGGTCATTTCCGGATATCCATCAAAGGGTTTCATCCTGTCAGGGAATTTTTCCCTTTCGTTTTCCGGAAAAGCATAGCCTGCGATCTCAAAAAGACCGGTTTGCTTTTTTATGCTTTCCCATATTGAATTTCCATGGCTGTTCTTGCTTGTTCCAATTTGTGCTATTTTAATCATATGACCACTCCTCGTAAATACGAAATATTTTTAATTTTAAATGCTTCATTGTATAATAAAAAATGTTGCAGGGTGATACATAGCCAGTTCTATAAATACGGCTCAAACGGTTCCCTCTTTTCAAGCATACCCGTTTCTATTATCCTAAGCTTAATAACTTGATTATGGCAAGTAGTTTATCCATCCTTTCTCGAATCTGAAGCAAGTCAAGGACAAGAAAGATAGACTCAAGGACTTTTTATCCAGCTTATCAACTACATTGAAAAATGCCATCTTGCGATCAAGTTCCGAGACAACACCAATACATACTGAAGCCGTTGGATGCTCCGACACCGGATTTCCCGTACAGATCAGCCAGTCACCGATCCCTCGTGCGCGTTTGGCGACAAGGGATCGCATAGGATACCGAAAGATGGGGCAAACCATAACGAAAACGAGAAGTAAAAGCATCAAGTCAGCCGGGAAGACTCATGCAAAGTGAAACATAACGCCACAACGGATATCATCATGTTGTGGTCATCGAAATCACAACCCGCAGAACAGGGTTGATGAAAACAGGGGAGATACGGGAAATGAAATACAAGGTTTATAATCCGGAGGACATCAAACCGTTTTGCAGCGGTGAATATGAATCGCGCCTGTTGCTTGACAACGACATGGCTGGCGAGAAGGCTGTCAACATCAACCATGGCACGGTGGCGCCGGGGGGAGGAACAGGCAAAGTCGGTGACCTGGGCGGAGTCCATGCCAAGGCAGAGATCTATTTTGGTGTTTCCGGCGAGGCAGATGTATACCTTGATAAGGAGCCTGTCCTCATGAAGCAGGGAACACTCGTCTACATTCCCGGAGGAACCCACCACTTTATCGTCAACCGAAGCAAGACCGAGCCGTTTGTGCTGATCACCATCTGGCCAGACGAAGAAGACAATGAAATGTGTGCTGTCCGTAAAAAGGCGTGGGGAACCTCCTACAGGCGGGTCAACGAATAAATAAAGGAGTGGCTTTATGAAAGCTTTATCCATTTTCTCACCAGGAAACATTCAATACATCGAAACACCCTTGCCGACGCTCCGGCCAAAGGATGTACTGGCCAGAGTCTGCTACAGCGGCATCTGCGGTACTGACCTGGAAATTTTCAGAGGTGATGTCAGCCTTGTTCGCGACGGATTCATCAAGTATCCGGTCCGGATCGGGCATGAATGGTCAGGCATCGTCGAGTCGGTTGGTCCGGAGGTAACCATCTTCAAACCCGGCGACCGCGTGGTGTCGGACAACGGCGTATCCTGCGGTGTTTGCCCCGAATGCCTGAATGGCGAATACATAAAGTGCAAACAGAGACGATCCCTCGGAACGATTAATTGCTGGGACGGATCCTTCGCAGAGTATATCCTGATACCGGAATGGCACTTGCACCAGCTTCCCGATGGGATACCGCTGGACGAGGCAGCCCTGATCGAACCCGCAACCATCGCCCTGCATGGACTTCGTGGTTTCGGTGACATGACGGAGAAGACCCTCACGATCACAGGCACCGGGGCGATCGGCCTTGCCGCCATCAGGATTGCCAGAATCCTTGGTGCTTCCAGGAGCATCCTATCCGGAAGAAAGGATGCCAAACTTGAGATCGGACGGCATCTGGGCGCTGACGTCGTCGTCAATGCGACCCGGGAGAACCTGATAGAAGCTGTCATGAAGGCGACCCAGGGCGAGGGGTCCGACCTGATGCTGGAGACCTCGGCCGCGGCGGACTGTGTACGGGATGCGATGAAGCTCTTGCGGCCATCCGGCATATTTGTGACCATAGCCTTCTATCCACAACTGGTCGACGGCTTCGACGCTGACGCCATATCGACGCGGGCGATCCAGCTCCGGCCAGGCAAGAGCTGCAAGGACCCCGTTCAGCAGATCATCAGCATGATGACCTCGAAAGGCCTGCATATCAAGGAGCTGATCACCCACCGCATACCTTTTGATAAGGCGGCGGACGCATTCAGGAATGCCAATGAAATGAGCGCCACCAGGATCAAGATGCTGGTGGAAATCAGCAAGGAAAAATGAAGATGCGGTATATGGATGTCGGATCTATGCCGCATTGACCCGTTTTTGGAGGTCGTTCAATGGTGGAAAAAGACTTTATTGGCAAAACCGTTGTTGTGACTGAGGGAGCAGGCATCATTGGGAAAGCGATAGGCACGGCCTTTGCCGGAGCGGGTGCGCGTGTTGCCGTTTGTGACAGGAATCTTGACGCCGCCCGGGACGCAGCCAGGGCATTAAGGGCATCCAGTGCGGATGCAGAGGGCTTTCAGGTTGACCTTGGCCGGCGCGGCGATCTGGCTGCGAACTACAACATCGACCTGAATCTGAATGGTGGCACAGTCTATCTGACCAGGCTGGTCCTGCCGCACATGATCGCTCAGGGCGGCGGCAGCATTATTTTCACCAGTTCAGTCTGTGGTGTGACCGGTCTGCGC
>JAAYLM010000314.1 GCA_012521915.1 Oscillospiraceae bacterium
GGCCAAAGGATCGGGCATGCTCCATCCGGACATGGCAACCATGATCGGGGTGCTGACCATGGATTGTGCGGTCAAGCCAGGCAGGCTGGAAGTACTGCTGCGTCAAGCTGTCGGCCTGACCTTCAATCGCATATCCGTGGATGGCGACACCAGTGTCTGCGACATGGTTATCGCCCTGGCCAGCGGTCAGGCCAAAGCGGCTGTCCCGGCAATTGATTCTGACGATGAACACCGCCTGCTGGCAGCCATGACCTACGTCAGCGGCCAGCTGGCCCGCATGGTCGCTGCTGATGGTGAAGGCGCGACGAAGCTGGTGGAAGTCACGGTTGAAGGGGCACGTGACGCTGCCGACGCTTACAAGATTGTCAGCGCCATCGCCCGCTCTCCCCTGGTTAAGACCGCCTTGTTTGGTGAAGATGCCAACTGGGGGCGTATCCTGACAGCGGCAGGCTATTCAGGCGCTGTTTTTGACCCTGCCCATTGCGATATTTATATAGGGCCGGTTATGGTCTGTGCCAGCGGCATGGCTTTGCCTTTCGATGAAGACGAGGCGAAAAAAGCGCTGCAGGAAAAGGAAATCCAGATTCGTGTCCTGCTGGGCGAAGGTTTCGCTTCAGATCACATCTGGACCTGTGATTTTTCCTACGATTACGTTAAAATCAACGGCAGCTACCGTAGCTGAGGCCAGCGAAGTCCGACCAGGGTTTCAGAGGAATTTGACCGCAGTACCATAGGCGACAACTTCCGCGGCGCCCTGGGTGATGGCAGATGAGGCATATCGGACACAGACCACAGCGTCAGCTGACAGGTTTATTGCTTCTTCAGTCATGCGTTTCGTGGCCAGGGCTCTGGCTTCATTCATCATCTCCGTATAACCTTTCAGTTCGCCGCCGACCAGCGTTTTCAGCCCGGCGGCGATATCTTTGCCCAGATGCTTGGACTGAACCACGCAGCCTTTTACCATGCCCAGCTGCTCCAGTGTCTTCCCGGTGATGTGTTCTGTTGTAACCAGTATCATTTTCTCCTCCTCGTTTGCCTGTGTTTCGACACAGGCTCTTGTAAATTCGACAGGCATGCCCAATCTCTTTTTGCAGGATCGGCTGCCCGGTCAAGTCAGCTTTTCAATAGCCTTCACGCACCGCCTGCTCTGCCTCATCATCGGGTATCGCCATTTCGCCAAACCATTTTCTCTGCCGGAAAATCAGCCATATGGAAAGGAGAGCGACCAGTAGCAGGAACCCTTCAATCAGCCACAAGGACATCTGCTGCGAGGACATGAAGACGGCTACAAGATCGACCGCGAAATGCAGCCCGGCACAACAGAGTATCCCGGCAAAAAGCCGGCCGCGCTGCCAGAAAGCGGCCAGCAGAACCGTCAGCGCGATCTGCAGCGGCAAGACAAGGACACGCTCAACACCGGCCATCAGGAATAGAAGCGGTGCTGTTTCACGCAGGGCGGTCAAGGCTTCTTCCAAACCGGCCAGGTTCGGCAGGGTACCCCGATTGATCAGCACGCTTAAAATGATGTTGTTGATGTAGGTCAGGCCAATGAGGCCAATCGATTCAGCGCCGCCATGACCGATGCCGGCGCCCAGAGCCGCGTAGAAAGAGCGCCGTTTTTTCAGGACAACACCCAGCACGGCCAGCCGGCCGGCGGTCTCGACGAGCGCAGCTGTCAGGGGATAAAAGACAAGTGCGAAAACGCGTCGGGTACTAAGGAAGAAAACCCAGTCAGGCTGGCGGCCCAGAAGCTGCAGCAAAGGCAGTCGCACAACCATCTGGGGGATGATGAAGCCGATCGCGCCGGCGATCACTGCAAGCGTGGCTTTTTTGTCCTGTCGTCGCACAGCCAGCCAGAGAACAACAGGAAAGAGGATAGACAAAACCAGGGTCGAAAACATTGCCAGCAGGCTGGTTGTGCTTACGGTATCGGGCATAGTCCTTCCTTCTTCCCTGGCAGATCAGCAGTGTGCTTCTGGGCTGGTGTCGGTGTCAGCCAGTGTAACCCTTCACGTTTCTGACACAGGTCAGAGGCTGTCGAAAGCGATCTCGTTGTCCTTGATATCGGCGGAAACCGCGATCTTGCCCTGCAGTTTTCCTGCCAGGATTAAATCGGACAGCGGGTCTTCCAGCAGACGCTGTATGGTCTTGCGCAACGGTCGGGCACCGTATTTGGGATCATAGCCTTTTTCTGCCAACAGATCCTTGACAGCGTCTGTCACCACGAAATCCAGGCCTTTTTCCTTCATCTGGCTGATGACTTCCTGCAGCATCAGGTCCACAATGCGCCGGATCTCTTCACGTGACAGCTCGTGGAAGACAATAATCTCGTCGACGCGGTTGAGAAACTCCGGACGGAACATTTCTTTGAGTACGGACTGGACGCGGCTTTCCAAAGCGACATGCCCTTCCGCGCCGAAACCAAAGGCATTGGCCTTGAGGGTCGTGCCGGCATTGGAGGTCATGATGACAATCGTGTTCTCGAAGCTGACCAGGCGGCCATGACTATCCGTCAGGCGGCCATCATCCAGGATCTGCAGCAGGATGTTGAAAACATCGGCATGCGCTTTCTCGATCTCATCCAGCAGAATGACACTGTAGGGTTTCCTGCGAATCTTTTCTGTCAGTTGACCGCCGTCATCGTACCCGACATAACCGGGCGGTGACCCGATCAGCTTACTGACGGTGTGCGGTTCCATAAATTCGGACATGTCAAGGCGCACCATGGCGTCTTCACTCTCAAACATGGCCTCGGCAACCGCTTTGACCAGTTCGGTTTTGCCGACGCCTGTAGGGCCGACAAAGATAAAGGAAGCCGGCTTGTGCTTTTTGCCGAAGCCGGCGCGATGACGGCGGATAGCCCGCGCCAGGGCCGACACGGCCTGCTCTTGCCCGATGACCCGCTGATGCAGGCGTTCTTCCAGATGCAGCAGTTTGGCTGTTTCACCTTCCGTGATGCGCTGAACAGGAATGCCGGTCCACATCTCAACAACTTTGGCAATGTCCTCCGATGTTATTGGGGTGGGCTTGTTGTCGTTTTCCAGTGTCTCCAGCTCTTTTTCAGCCTTTAGGAGACGCGATTTCAACTCAGCTTGTTTTTCATAAAGCTGAACATCCTCAGGGCTGCCGGAAATTTTGTTTTCCAGATCATCCTGCTCTTTTTTCAGGTCTTCCAGTATGGTGCGGCAGTTCTCCAGCTTGACCAGCGTGGTATCCGCCAGGTTGGCGCTGGATCCCGCTTCATCAAGAAGATCAATCGCCTTGTCCGGCAAAAAACGGTCTGTGATATAGCGGTCTGCCATGCGGACTGCTGTTTCAATCACGCTGTCATTGTAGGTTACATGGTGGTGGTTTTCATAATAATCGCGCACACCCTTGAGTATTTCCGCCGATTCGGCTGTAGTCGGCTCATCGACGATCACTTTTTGAAAACGCCGTTCCAGAGCTGAATCTTTCTCGATAAAGCGCCGGTACTCATCCAGGGTTGTCGATCCGATCACCCGGATCTCACCTTTAGCCAGGGCAGGTTTCAGTATATTGGCCGCGTTCATCGCGCCTTCGGCATCTCCCGCGCCCATGATGTTGTGCAGCTCGTCGATAACCAGAATGACGTTGCCTGAGCGGCGGGCATCGTCAACGACACCCTTCATGCGGCTTTCAAACTGGCCGCGGAACTGGGTCCCGGCAACCATGGCCGTCATATCCAGCAGGTAAACATCCTGGTGCAGCAGCTTGGCCGGAACTTCACCGGCACTGATTTTCACGGCCAGGCCTTCGGCAATGGCCGTTTTCCCGACGCCAGGCTCACCCAGCAGCACCGGGTTGTTTTTAGCCCGCCGGTTGAGGATCTGGATAACCCGGGACAGTTCTTTTTCGCGGCCGATGATACGGTCTATTTTACCTTCTTTGGCTTTAACGGTCAGGTTGGTGCCGAACTGGTCGAGAAATTTGCGCCGCCGCTCGCTGCGCCTGCTGTCCTGAGCTTTCTCGCCGTTAACATTGCCGCGCTTGTTGTCCGCCACTTCTTCTGAATCGCCGCCGACCGATGCCGGCAGCAGTTCATTGCGTTCCCGGTCATCGTCAGTCTGGTCGCTCATTTCGGCTCCGCTATCGCCTTCCGCCAGCCCTTCCAGATCAAGACCGCCGCTTATCAGCGACTTGAAGAGGTTCTCGGGGCTTTGCCCGTCCATCTGGGACATGACATTGTTCATGCGTTCCGTTAATTCATCGATATTGCTGTCGTTGATGCCGGCCTTGGTGAACAACTCGTCCATACCGCCGAGGCCGGTGCGGTAAGCACATTTCAAGCATAAGCCTTCGCTGATGCGTTTGCCATTTTCAAAGCGGGTCGTAAAAACGACGGCTACATTTTTTTTGCACATGACACATTTTGACATTTCTGTTTATCTGTTCCTTCCCTGCACAAACCCCATCCGGGCTGTTATGTACGCTTACTGCCTGCGCCGGCCTTTTTCCGGGTCGGCTTGTCCTGTCCGCGGGCTTTTTGCTCAGGGACAGCCGGCAGGATCTTCTTCAAATATTGACCGGTGTAGGAAGATTCAACTTGAGCGACAGCTTCCGGTGTTCCCGCGGCGATCAACATGCCGCCGGCGTCACCACCTTCCGGGCCAAGATCAATAATATAATCCGCTGTCTTGATCACATCCAGATTATGCTCTATGACCAAAACGGTATTACCATTCTCTGTCAGGCGGCTTAAAATGTCAACCAGCTTATGCACATCGGCAACATGCAGGCCGGTGGTTGGTTCGTCCAGAATATAAAAAGTGTGTCCCGTACCGCGGCGGGATAGCTCTGTTGCCAGCTTGACGCGCTGTGCTTCACCGCCTGAAAGCTGTGTTGACGGCTGTCCGAGCCGAATATACCCCAGGCCGACATCCTGCAAGGTCTGCAGTTTGCGGGCGATACGCGGAATATTGGCAAAAAAGGCCAGTGCCTCCTCGACAGTCATGTCGAGCACTTCAGAGATGTTACGGTCGCGATAGCGCACCTCCAGGGTTTCCCTGTTGTAGCGTTTCCCTTTGCAGACATCGCAGGTCACATAGATATCGGGCAGGAAATGCATCTCGATACGATTGACACCGTCACCTTTGCAGGCTTCGCAGCGGCCGCCGCTGACATTGAAACTGAAGCGGCCTGGCTTGTAGGCACGGGCCCGGGCATCTTGGGTAGCGGCAAACAGTTGGCGGATCAGATCGAAAACACCCGTGTAGGTCGCCGGGTTGGAGCGGGGTGTCCTGCCGATCGGCGACTGGTCGATGGCGATGACTTTGTCCAGCCACGCCAACCCTTCAATAGAACGGCACGCCTCTGGAAAACGTCGGGCCCCATTCAAGTCGGCCGCAAGCTTCTTGAGGATGATTCCGTTGACCAGTGAGCTTTTACCGGATCCGGAAACACCAGTTACGCAGGTCATGACACCGAGGGGGATACGCACATCGATATCTTTCAGGTTGTTCTCCCTGGCACCGTACACGACCAGTTCATGCCCGTCACCGCTGCGGCGCTTCACTGGAATTTCAATGCGCCGGTGTCCGCTCAGGTACTGACCGGTGATCGACTCCGGCACAGCCATGATCTCAGCGGCGGTGCCGCAGGCGACACCCTCGCCACCATGCTCTCCGGCACCCGGGCCCATGTCGATGATGTAGTCGGCTTCGTGCATGGTCTCTTCGTCGTGTTCGACAACCAGCACGGTGTTCCCCAGGTCGCGTAGTTTCTTAAGGGTTGCCAGCAGACGGCTGTTGTCCCGCTGGTGCAGGCCGATACTCGGTTCATCAAGGATATAAAGCACACCCATCAGGCCCGAGCCGATCTGAGTGGCAAGACGGATACGCTGGGCTTCACCGCCGGAGAGGGTGGCTGAAGCACGAGCCAGTGTCATGTAGTCCAGGCCGACATCGATAAGGAAGCTGAGCCGGGCGTCCAGCTCACGTCTGATCTGGGCGGCGATTTCTGTCTGGCGCGGCGTCAGTTCAAGATTACGCAGAAAAGCCAGCGCTTGACGGATTGGCCGGATGGTCAGCTGATGGATGTTGTCCCCGCCGACGGTCACAGCCAGACTGGCCGGTTTCAGGCGGGCGCCCTGGCATTCCGGACAGGGCGTGACAGACATGAACTGCTCATAATAAGTCTTCATATCGTCTGAACTGGTCTCGGCAAACCGTTTTTCCAGACTGGGCACAACACCGATCCAGTCTGTGCGGTAGACACTGCTGCGGGCATAACGGCTGTTTGAGGTGTCTACGTCAAGGATTTCGCCATCATTGCCAAAAAGGATGATCTGGCGGATTTTCTCCGGCAAATCGCGAAAGGGTGTCTGCAAGGAAAAACGGTAGCGCAGGGCTAACGCTTCGGCGAAGCCGCGTGCCCAGCTGCTCTTGTCTGAAAAATTCCAGCCGCCGGCCTGGATGGCCCCTTCATCGAGGGAAAGCCGGTCATCGAAGACCACCAGTTCCGGATCGATGTGGCTGAGCTGCCCCAGGCCTGTGCAATGGGGGCAGGCGCCGTAGGGGTTGTTAAAGGAAAAAAGACGCGGTGTGATTTCCTCCAGGCTGATGTTGCAGGTATGGCAGGCGAAGTTCTGGGAAAAAACCACTTCCTCCGCCTCCGGCTGCTCTGTGCCGGTCTGTGGTTGTCCTGACGGCTGCTGGATTTGGATCAGCACCAGTCCATTGGCCAGTTCCATGGCCGTTTCCACGGAATCTGTCAGTCGGCGGCTCAGGTCCGGACGAACGACCAGGCGGTCGAGCACGACATCAATGGTGTGGCGCAGATTTTTTTCCAGGTTGATTTCTTCTTCCAGCTCGTAGATCTGGCCATCGACGCGCACACGCACATAGCCGGATTTGCGGAAACCATCAAAGAGCCGGGCAAATTCGCCTTTGCGGCCGCGAACCACCGGGGCCATGATGATCATGCGGGTGCCATCCGGATAGCCCAGCAGGTTGTCCACGATCTGGTCGACCGACTGACGCTCGATGGTACGGCCGCATTGCGGGCAGTGCGGTGTGCCGACCCGGGCATAGAGCAGCCGCAGGTAGTCATAGATCTCCGTGACCGTCCCCACAGTGGAGCGCGGATTGCGGCTGGTCGTCTTCTGATCAATGGAGATGGCCGGCGAGAGCCCTTCGATATGATCCACATCCGGCTTTTCCATCTGTCCCAGAAACTGACGCGCGTAAGAAGAAAGCGATTCTACATAGCGGCGCTGTCCCTCGGCGTAGATGGTGTCAAAAGCCAGCGACGATTTGCCGGAGCCGGATAAACCGGTCAGCACGACCAGGCGGTCACGAGGTATCGTCAGGCTGATGTTCTTTAGATTGTGTTCGCGGGCACCGCGAATGATGATGTCATGCTGCATGTCGGGTCAATCTCCTTGCGGCTGGTCGCGCTAAACCAAACATTTGTCCGATATCTATTATACCAGAGCATTTTACCCTGTACAGATTATTTTTTCCGTGTCTAGAGCAACGCTTCGGTAGTACTTGCGTACAGATGAACATTAGTGATATAATCGCTTTTGCCAAAGGACACGCCCGGCCCTATAGTCAAGCGGTCAAGACGCCGCCCTCTCAAGGCGGAGTCAGGAGTTCGATTCTCCTTAGGGTCACCATAAGAGGCTGCCTCAGCTTTCATGCCTGAGACAGCCTCTTTTTCTATGCTTTTCTGGTTGCGTTCCTCAGGGATCAGACGATGGTGCGTTCTTCGATCGGGGTGTAATCGCGTCGTTTCTGTACGCACTTGTAAGCCGGGCGGATAATCTTGCCGCCGCTGACCAGCTCTTCAATGCGGTGGGCGCTCCAGCCGGCAATGCGGGATATGGCGAACAGCGGAGTGAACAGTTCCGCAGGGATACCCAGCATCTGATATACAAAACCGGAATAAAAGTCGACGTTGGCGCAGACGGCCTTGTCATTATTCTTGAAGGAGCGGAAAACTTCCGGTGCGATGCGCTCTGTCAGGATGAACATCTCATAAAGCTCTTCCTTGCCGGACTCATAAGCCAGGGAACGGGCATAGTCACGCAGCAGCCTGGCCCGTGGATCGGATAGGGTGTAGAC
>JAAYLM010000315.1 GCA_012521915.1 Oscillospiraceae bacterium
GTGTAATGTAAAATGCCTGTTGCGGTCTTGTCGCGCCGTCAATCATGGCCGCTTCATAGTACTCCTGTGATATGCCCGCAATAGAAGCAAGGTAGATGATCGATGAATAACCAACATTCTTCCAGGAGTTGACAAAGATTAAAGTGCCCGGCCAGACGCTTCTAGTCGTATACCAGTTGCGCCGTTCCCGCCCAATCGTTTCCCAAACTTGGCTGACAGCGCCGCTTGCTGTGCTCAGAAACGCCAGAACCATCATGGAAACGGCCGTTATGGAGAGAAAATGAGGCATCATATAATCCGTCTGCAGCGATTTCGCCAGACGTTTGCTCCTCACCTCGTTTAAAATAATCGCAAGGAGCACAGCCAGAGAAGTGTTCAGCAAAATAAAAACAATGTTATATAACACGGTATTTCGTGTAATGATCCAGGCGTCCGTTGTCTTAAATAAAAACTCAAAATTCTTGAAGCCAATAAAAGGGCTGCCGAAAAAACCCTTGGAGAAATTTATATCCTGGAAAGCGACAATCGCACCGTATTTCGGTGCATAACTGAAGACCAGGACAGCCACGACCGCGGGTAATGCCATCAAGTGTAGTACATAATACTTTCTCAGATGCCGTCCAATCTTTGTGACTACGCTCATCATATACCACCTTCGCTTATTGATTCGTTTTTTACATTGTTGAAAGAACCTAACAAAACACCACTGTTTTTGTACAATAATGGCATTTATTTCCTATTATCATGTCATTTTTTTGTTGAATCTTCCATTGACAATCCGCACAATTTTATTCTGCTATTTGTGTTTATAATCCTAAGCTTTTGATTATGCAATAGGATTTGAAATAAATATCAATAACAAATCTGCGACTGTTTTCCTGATCGCAGCAGGATGCCCTGCTCCTCCAACAAACAGCATATACGGCAGGAATCCTTATGATAGCAACAGTGACCAGAGACGAATGCATGGTCATAAAGATGCTGAATAAACGGTCATACAAGTGGTGGAATCCGACCATGACCATGCCTGTCGTTTAGTGATGTCAATGGCTCGGCAGTATATGACGAGCTTATGTTCCAGACATTAATATTTTTAAATTTGATGATAAGGAATTAATAAAATCAGGCTTCACGTACTCATGCTAGCCGTTCTTGACTTCTAGGGCCTTTTGGACTATTCTTCAGAAAATACCGTGACAATCGTCTTCACTGTAACATGGGTGAATGAATCATCAGTCATCATCCACGGCAGGCGCAGCAAGGCAGATCAAACGGTACCGCTATACGGGGTAAAGCTGCATATGGACAAATTTTCTCGGACACCAGAACATCTGCCCGAGCAGGAACCGGCTCGAAAAACCGGAAGATCAGCCGGTGATGCTTTTGCTGATCTCACTGAGCTGAGAATTCGCGAACTGCTTTTCCCTGCGTATATCCGCCCTATGCTCAATGATATGGCTGAAAAGGTCCGGCTTTTACAGAACGAAAACACTTTTTCATTTGGCTTTATTACGGACACGCATACGGAAGACCACATCGTACACCATTGCGGTTCTATTTCTGGCGCCTCCAAGTATATTCCCTTGAGTTTTATCGCTCATGGCGGCGACATTACAGATGGTTTCCTGCCGAAACCGGATGAATTCAGGCTGATCAGAAAAGCGGTCAATTGTCTGCTCGAAGCCCGTGTTCCTCTTCTTTACGCTAAAGGGAATCACGACGATAACAATTTCTACGGAAGAGGAGCCAGAGGCAACGCCATACCCGACCAGGCAGAAAACTTCACCAAAGACATCGAGCTCTACAACCAGATCATGAAATTCTCTGAAAAGGACATCACCGTCGGAAGCCGGGAAAACCTCTACTATTATTATGATGATGAAAACGCAAAAGTCAGGGTCATTGTCTGGAATGCTTTTGACCTTCCCTGGGTGGACCAAGATGGTGAAAAGCTGCTGAGCAGCATGTACAACAAAGGCCTTAACCAGAACCAGCTCAAATGGATCGCTACGGAAGCCCTTGATTTCAGCAGCAAGGCTGACTCTGGCGCGTGGGGCATCATCCTCATCTCGCATTATGTCGGCACATCGATCAAAAATTTCGATATTTTAACGGGCATCCTTGATGCTTATGCCTCAGGCACAACCTATTTTGCCAGCGGCTCCTTTACCCATGATGACCACCGTACAAAAACGACACTCACGTTTCCTTACGCGGTTTCTGCGGATTTCACGGGGCAAACACCAGGGGAAGTCATCGCTTTCATTTCAGGTGACACCCACAGGGACAGAATGAGCACCATAAACGGCTATCTGTCGATTGAATGCCTTAATGCCAGTCTGGCTAAAGACCATGAGTCGGCACCTGTGAAAACCAACTTCACCAGGACAGAGACAGCCTGGGACATTTTCACGGTCGACCGGGTCAACAGAGCCATCAACATGACAAGGTTTGGCGCGGGCGAAGACAGGGCAACCCGGTATTAACACAACGGGCACGCTATCGTTGTGTTAATAAAAGCAGAACGAATAATACCGGGCCTCATGCTATAATCAGGTGGATCAATGGCAATGCACCGTTTGATGAAGGTGGTTTGCCGGGCACCGGACGCGGTGCTGAAATAGAACCACAGGAGGCTGACATGAATACAATGACGAAGCTATCCGGATCTGAGCCGGCAGACGGCATGAACTGGTACGACCCGCAGAAAGTCCCGCAACTGCTTTTTAGTCTCAACTGGTTTGAACAGGAGCGGCTTTATCGGCGGCTGCCCAAAAACTGGCCGGAACCATTCCCGGAATCTGTGGAGCATCTCGCCTGGCACACATCAGGAGCCCAACTGCGCTTTCTGACAGACAGCCGGCGTTTGACCCTTCGCATCAAACTGGCCGCTCCACCGTCGATGGTGCACATGCCGGCCACCGGCCAGTGCGGCTTCGACTGTTACCTCGATGAAGGCCAGGGCCTCTACTTCTACAGTACGACCAAGTATCCTGACCAGAATGTTGACCAGACCATGCCGCTTTTCAATTTCCCGGAAGCTCAGCTGCGTCATGTGGCGATCAATTTTCCGCTTTACCAGGGCGTCGAAAAAGTGGAAATCGCCGTTGAGGAACAAACCACCGTTTTTGATGCCTGGCCATATCTCTTCAAAGAACGGGTTGTCTTTTATGGCACTTCAATCACCCAGGGCGGCTGTGCTTCCAGACCCGGCATGAGCTATACACAGATTATCAGCAACGCACTGGGCAGAAGCTGCATCAACCTGGGTTTTTCCGGAAGCGGACGCGGCGAGCCTGTCATGGCGAACTTGATCGCGTCTATGGAAGACCTGGCCATGATTGTACTCGATTACGAAGCCAACGCCGGATTCGAGGGGTTGAAAAAGACGTTGCCGGCCTTTCTGGATACACTCCGCCAGGCGCATCCTGATCTGCCTGTTGTTGTCCTGTCAAAACCGCGCTTCGCCCAGGAGCGGTTTGAACCCGAACGGCGCAAAGAGAGGCTCGCCAGTGTCGCTTACCAACGCCAGCTGGTTCAGAAACGCCGTGCCCAGGGTGATCAAGCGCTTTTTTTCATCAATGGCGGTGGCCTGCAGGGTCGCGATTTTGACTTGTGCAGTGTGGATGGCGTACATCCCACTGATCTGGGCTTCCTGCGCATGGCCCGCAATCTGACGCCACAGCTCCGGCAGATACTGGGCAACCCGGGATAAAACGACAAGACTCATGTAAATAATGGCCTGTCGGCGTTTTTTAAAGAAAACGCCTGCAGGCCATTATTTTTGCAGAAATCAACCGCTGATTAAAGTGCTTTGTCTGTTCAGGTTGCGTGACGGCAACGCCTCATGCCACCTATTGCTAAGATGTACTCCTCTGTTGCTGCCTGGTGCCACAACCCAACTTCAGTGGCTGATTCGTTTGCAATTCCGATCAAACCGGGATTGAAGCAGGCTAAGTCAATTAATACAGATCCTTGTCCTGGATACCGTTTTTCCAGCTGGAAAAAGGTTTGGCTATGGCTTCGCTGACATAGCAGACACCGGGGAAGAGCCTCATAATCGAGGCCGGACACTCCATGGATATGGGCCCATACAGCTCTATACGCGAGATCATGCGCTGCCAGCTCTCATAGCCGCCGGTGAAAGTGAGGCAGTGCATCTCAAAACGCTCTCTGGCATTTGCGACGTCCCGGGGGCCGATGGTCGCGGCCCTTGGCGGCACAGCCCAGACATCACCCGACGAACCCATTGGCGCAAACAGCGAATTCTCGCAGATGGTCAAAGGAGTCTGGGTGACCAGCCTTGAGCCCAGTGTAAGGAATTCTTCCATCGAAGAAGCCGCAAACTCTTTCGTACCGGGGTCAATAAAGGCGGTATGGCCGGGCCAGCCGGTCGCGGTGTAGCAAACATCAGCGCCGCCACCGCCGATTTCTTCAATAATCCTGGAATAATCTTCAATGTTGTCATTATTAAAGGTGTGCCAGTGCGAAATATCCGGGCGCAGGTCTTCTCTGATCTTCATATAAAAGTGATTGATAAAGGAATACCCCAGTCCGGCCCCATAAGTCAGGGGCGCGACCCTTCCCTCTTCATCCGCCCATTCATCCATGGCGAATGCATGCACATTACGGCAACTGACATTGTGCTGATTGATGATGGCCGCGATTGATGAATAGGCTTCCGGCGCCTGGTTGGGGAAGATCATGGTCAAGGTCTTGTCCTGGAGATCACTGTCATAGATACGCTTAAAAACATCCATGACGAAAATGTGGGTCGGGTTCAGGACGACTTTGACTGAATAGCCGTTTTCATTGGTGTACTCCATGTCTTCCCGCTTGATGTTCCGCACCCGCTCAAGCATCGCCACATCGCCCGAGGGCAGCCAGTCTGCTGGTTTAAAAAAGAATTCCATATCATGCCTCTTTCTGCTCTTGTCAAAGCAAGTTGCCTTTTGTTTTGATTGCTGTTCATCTATATGGGTGTATAAGATGTGCTCGTATCCCGTTGTTCACCTGGTTACATCAATAGAACCCGTCTTTCTTGCCGTCAGCATAGGTTTCCTGCCATTGTCTTTTCATGGCTTGCATCTCATCTGTTAAGGTCAGCGGCGTCGGGTCTGTCTGTCTTCCTTCCGGGCAGGAGAAAGAACGAATAAGCGGCAGGCGCTGCATCACCGGCAAAATATCGAAGGCTTGATGTGGTTCTTTCTGATACCAGTAAGCCACGGAGGCATATTCATTAGACAGGTGATTGCCGTGGCCATGTTCAATTGAGGCCTTGATCGACCTGGTGAAGCGCACAGGATTTGCTGCATAGAAAACATACGAGGTCTGGTAGCCGCCAGTGTACTCTTCATAGATGGATGAACCATTGAACAAATAGGCATTGGGCTGCATGCCGTAAGCCTGGTTAAGCGCGTCTTCGCTGCCGGTACCGTGCAAGCTGGGTGGCCAGGGTTCACCATCGATAAAAATCATCTCGTCACCCTCTCCCCACCAGGTACGCTGATGAGGATTTTTCAGACTGGTCTGCAGATTGGTCACGGATAAGTTGAAGCCGATGAAATGGCCTTCGCCGACAGCATCCAGCAGCAAATAATTATCCTGATCGCTCAAATTGGCGATGTTGGCAGGGGGCGCGTTGACCGTTATCTCATGGCCCCAGCCCGTTGTCGGGTTCTCTCTCTTAAAACAGGCATGGAAATACGCGGTCTCTGCCGGGTGTTCGTCAGCGAAAAGTTCATAGTCAATATAGAAATACTGGTGATAGGCTAACTCAGACTCATTCAGAAGTTCAATGCGGGCTGAGCGGTTAAAGGGCATCGGCAAGTAGCTGTTTAAAGCTACGCTTCCGCTAAAGGTATGGTTATGACGCGTCGAGGCGGTGAAAAAAAGGCTCTGATAAGAATTGACCATAGCGTGGCCCAAGCCGTAAAAATCACCTAGCGGAACTTGAACACTTGGATGCTCTTCATTATCCCAGGAGATGATCAAGACGATTTTCCGTAAAATTTCAGGATCCTGAGAGCCCTGCGTCATCCAGATATGGGTGATTTGGCCAGGCCCGGTCAGATCGGCGAGCACGCTGCGTTCGCCCGGTTCAATTCGCCAGGCATCACCATTCCGTCCTGTGCTGTCCCAGCTGGAAACCCTTTTCGTTCTGGCTTTTGTGATTTGGGTAAGATGGCTAAAGAAAGTCATTCATCTGCCTCCTTTCCTAAAATCCCACATGACAGGATTTTATCGCGCCAGGTACGCATCCATGCGTTCCCCGCAGAGATCGCGGCCGGGGAAAACATAGTTTTCGGGCAGCGCGTTCAGTTCACGCTGCAAGCCGTCATGCAGGGGCATCAGTTCGGACTGCCTGAGTCCCGTCACATTGAGGATCTTGCTGTTGTCAATCACGCGGTCGAACAAGCGGTCATAGTCCAGCTGCCAGCGCGCGCCGCGTCTGCCGGGCGACTCACCGCCGCCCGTGATCATATGCAGGTAGGTTTCTTTATCGACTGCGATATACTTGAGGCCTATGAGTTCGTGATAGTAGTCAGCGACAGTCTGCCAGGGGTTGTGTTCAGCAGTGGCAACGGTATAAATCTCCCGGAAGGCCGCTTTGTTCAGGACAAGGCGCGCGATCATGCTGGCGACATCACCACCCCAGCTCATGGTGGCCTGGACGCCAAGAGCCTCCTGCGGCAGAACAAGTGTTTTTCCGGCACGGGCCCGGTTGATGACCGTCAACGCTTCAAGCGTCACCAGCTGGAAGCGTCGTCTGGAATAGGTGATAGCCGGGCGGATCGCGGTCCAGTTGCCGAGCCCGGAAGCACGCAGCGTATCCTCGCCGCGCGCTTTATGCAGCGAATAATCGTCTGTCGCCAGATACGCCTGATCCGTTGATACATCCACCAGCCTGGGCGATGTTTCCCGGATCGGATGTTCCTCGTTCGCGTAAATGCGGTAAGAAGAGAGATAAATATAATGACCGGTATTTTCCAGAAGGAGACGGTGTTTTTCCTTGAATGAGGCGGTATCATAAATCAGAAAATCGACAATGGCGTGGTATTCTTTCTTGAGCAGATCAGTCATGAAACCGACCTCTTTGGCATCCTTAGTCTGAATGTGGCGAAGATCCGGATGATTTGATTCCAGCGTATCCAGAGAGACGACGTCTACCCTGTAGCCCATCTTGAGCAATTCAGGGACGAGGTATACCCCCATGGCGCCTGTCCCGCCCAGTACCAGTACTTTTTTTTTCTTGTCCATGCTTGCGACAACCAACCCTTCTTCTGGTATGCATCATCCGGTTAATCCGATAACATTTGAAAAGACGCCTGTTGGCGTCTTTTCCGACATTAAAGAGGCAAATACGGGCGGATGTTCTCTGAGAGAACCGCCCGGCGCTCAGCATCGCTCTCCAGCGAAAAACACAGTTTGACCAGCTGTGGCTCCGCATAGGAAAACGGCGAACGTGTACCCAGGCAGAAATGGTTGATTCCCAGTAGTGAAATCGCGTCAGGCAGGCTTGTGGTCGCGAAATCGTCGAGCCGGCAAAAATCAAAAAAGACATTTCCCCTTGCCTTGATCAGCGAGACGAGGTGTAGGCCAAACGACTGAGGTAAAGCCGAATTGACAATCAGGGTCGTGTCCGCCGCCTCTATAAGCGCTGTGAAGTCCTGCTCCGTCAGCAGATCGGCCGGGTCGAGGTGGCTGTGCTGCCGGAAATTTTCGAATTCGCAGTTGATACGCACAGGAATATCAAGCGAAGCAGCCAACTTGACGGCAGCAACGCCATCTTCAGCCAGTTTGTAGTTGTGGTAAACCGGCGCAAGTTCCAGCCCGCAGAAGCCCAGCTTTTCCACGCATTCCTGCAGATCTCGTTCCCAGGCAGGATACAGCGGGTTGATAACTGCCAGCGGCATCAGTTTGGTCTTGCCCTGGTAAGCAGACAACGCTGCCGCCAGCTCTCGGTTGCCGTCCATCGCATCTTTATAGAACAAGGCATTGAGCGACGCGACAAGCATGTGGGTTACCCCCGACTTTTGGGCTAAAGCATCCAGCTCACCTGCGCTGCTGCAGATAACTTTGCGGAAAGGCCAGTGACCCAGATAAGCGCTGGTGTCAATCATCATCGGGCTTCCCCCCTTTCCAGGAAACGGCGATAGTTTTCACCGGCCAATATTGTTTTTTTGTCGTTTTCCGGGATATCGGCACCCAATAATTTGCTGATGACGGCAGGTATGGAGCCATCCGTATCAAAAAGCAAACGATCGGCACCCATCGCTGCGATAGACTGCTCAATCATAGGCCGGTCAATGACACTGCCGCTGATATCGGCCACGATGTTGCGATAGGGGGCAATCGCTTTAAGCGACCAGCACAAGTCACCGCCGCCACCAATATGCGCCATGATAA
>JAAYLM010000041.1 GCA_012521915.1 Oscillospiraceae bacterium
CCAGTCAAGCTAACCTTGTAGCTTTCTATATTCCGAGTGGAAATTTCCACTAAGAACTGATGTCAATGAAGCAGCTCTTTGCTGCTTGGTGGCTCTATCCGGCCACAACTATATTGTACTAGGAGAAAAGCTTGTATGAAGCGTGTGTCATCATTTCATGTGAATCAGGATGAAACCCTTCAGGATCACGGCCTGTTTGACGCAGACCGGAAATTACCAGCAAAGAAGCGCTTCGCAAAGCTTTCAGGATTCCGCAAAATCGCACTTAAAAACTACCAGTGGTATTTACTCCTTTTACCGGGTCTTGCAGCAACGTTCATTTTTTCATATCTTCCAATATATGGTGTGCAAATAGCCTTCAGGGATTTTCGTGTCAGCCTGGGTTTTTGGGGAAGTGAATGGGTCGGGCTGAAGCATTTTATCCGCTTTATCACTTATCCTGCTTTTGGACAAATTGTCCGTAACACATTATCAATTACACTCTATTCACTCGCAACATTCCCGCTGCCTTTGTGTGCTGCTTTGCTTATGAACGAATTGCGAAGTGTCGCATTAAAGAAAACTGTTCAGATGGTCTCCTACGCGCCGCATTTTTTGTCCACTGTCGTTGTGTGCGGTATGATTAAACTTTTTCTAGACCGGGAAAATGGCATTGTAAACAGCCTGGTGGTTCTTCTGGGTGGCGAAAGAGCATCTTTTCTCTCTTTGCCAGAGATGTTTAATGACATCTATGTGTGGTCTGGTGTATGGCAAAACATCGGCTGGTACACCATTATTTATCTTGCGGCTTTATCGGGCGTATCTCAGGAGCTGGTTGAAGCAGCGAGGATTGATGGCGCAAACCGCCTCCACATCATCAGACATATCAACATTCCGACGATTCTGCCAACCGTTATCATCTTGTTTATTTTGAGCACCGGAACCGTTCTTTCACTTGGTTTTGAAAAAATATTTTTGTTGCAGAATGATCTTAATCTCGGTCGATCAACGGTCATATCTACCTATGTGTACCAGGTTGGACTGGTTAGCGGTCAATACAGCTACTCAACAGCCATCAATCTTTTCAATAATATCGTTAATGTCATTGTTTTAGTTAGTATAAACAAGGTCGCAAGATCTATATCGGAGGTCAGCTTGTGGTAAAAAGAAGACAGGAATCGATACGTGTTTCACACTTTGACAAGTCTTTTGACGTTGTGAACACACTATTCATGGTCATTTTCCTATTGATCATGTTTTATCCGTTATATTTTACCATCATTGTATCGCTTTCTGACATAAACGAGGTTGGCAAAGGCAATGTCTGGTTTTATCCAAAAGGATTTTCGTTCGGTGCATACGAAAATGTTGTCGTCAATGATTCTCTATGGGTTGGTTATAAAAACAGTATCCTCTATACAATCGGCTATACCCTATATGGCTTGTTCATCACCATTCCGACAGCCTATGTCCTCAGCAAGAAAGACCTTTTTGCCAAGTCCTTTATTATGTGGTACTTCTTGATCACCATGTATTTCAGCGGAGGAATCGTACCGTCCTATATCCTGATCAAAAATCTGCAACTCATGAATACACCATGGGCAATCATCTTGGGAACCATGTCCATCTACAATATGATCATAACAAGGACTTATTTTTCCAATGCGATTCCTGGTGAGCTTTTTGAGTCAGCTCATATTGATGGTGCTAATGAGTTTCAGGGTTTTTTCAAAATCGCTTTGCCTCTTGCCAAACCAATCATCGCGGTTATTGTGTTGTATCTTGCAGTTGCGCAGTGGAACAGTTATTTCAGTGCCATGATCTACACATCAGACAAGAACATCCAGCCCTTACAGCTTGTATTGCGCCGAATACTTCTTATGAACGAACAGATGTTAACCAATCCAGACTACATCCATGATCTGAGCGAAGAAGAGTATTCGATTGTTGTACAGAAATCACGTCTCGCTGAAAGCATGAAGTATGCCGTTATCTTTATCACAAGCGCGCCGCTGCTTATCGCCTATCCATTTGTTCAGAAGTATTTTGTCAGGGGTGTATTGATCGGATCCCTTAAGGGATAGCGCGATAGCTGCAAGATCAGAATAAACACCTGCATAAATTTAGTTGCAAAGCTATGAAAAAGATTCATTTGTAACAATCAGATGTGTGATCGTCTTTCAGGAAAGGAGAATATCCGTATGAAACGAAAAGGAGTTATCGCCTTAGCATTAACCATACTGCTCGTGTTCTCTTTGATCAGCTGTGCAGACAACCAGCAAGAGTCCACTTCTGCCTCAACGACCGCTTCCAGTGCAACAACCACCACATCCGCAGCAACAACCAGCACAGCTGCGTCAACACCAGGTGAATACAGAGATGGCATCTACTATTTCTTCGATCCGGTTGAAATCGACGCGATGATTGGGTACCAGATCGCATATGCCAGTGATGCGACAACGCCATGGTTTTTTAAATGGGTTGAAGAAAACATGAACATAACCTTTAATATTGAAAGCGTTCCTACAGACTCAATGGAAGAGCGCACATCACTCGTATTGTCTTCCGGTGACCTGCCCGACTGTTTCATGGTCTGGCTCAAAGGTATCCGTACCAGAGCATTACAGGCACAGTACGGCGACATCGAAAAGTTATTGCTTCCTCTCAACGACTTGATTACACCTGAAATAATGCCAACGCTGACAAGAAAGCTTAAAGGACAGGAAACAGCTTTCAATGCAGGTTTTGCCACACTGGCAGGTAATATTTATACCTTTCCCCGCTTTCTCACAGAGGTTGCCAATGGTTCAGGCGGCAATAACTATTCTGGCCTCTATTACAATAAAGAGTGGTTCGCAGCCGTTGGTTATGATGTTGAGGAGGATATCCAGACTGTATATGATCTGCGTGACGCGCTCAAGCTTATCAAAGAGCAGGATCCCGGAGAAGTTGGAGAAGACTTGGTTCCTCTGGGTGGAGGTCTTGGCTCATCTGTTGGCTACAGCTACTTTACCTGGTTTCTCAACGCGTTCGGCTTTGGTACCGATACACATTTATCTCTGACAGCATTACGTGATGGTGATCTGTATACCGGTACATTCGTTTTTATTCCGATGGAGGAAGCCTATTACGCCTATTTGGAATATATGAATTCCCTGTATGAAGAAGGCTTGATGGAGTATGATGTCTTCACCATCGATGACCCGCAAGTCAATGCCAAGATCGAAAGTGGCTACTACGCTGTTCATCCCGGATCCGCTCCATATTCATATGCGAGTGTGGACTGGACCAAGTGGACAAGCTCCCACCCCCTAAAATCTGATTTTCAGGATGAGTACTTCATGTCTGGGTTATCGGTCGTTAACATGTGTTACTACATGTATATGACAACTGATGCAGAGGATATCGAAGCATTAGCGCTCGCCAAGATGATGGATTATGGCTATGACGAAGAAAAAGGTTATCTGTATACAGAAGGGCCGCAAATAGATGTCGACGAAACGTATGATCTGGCAGATGGATGGTATTTTGATGAAGATGGCTTCACCATGAAGTATGCTGCGGTTGAAAATAAAAAAGTTGATAATTCATTGATCTACAAACAGAACACATGTGCTTTCGGCATGTCAGGCGCCCGGTTTGACCGTCGTGATATTAAGGTAAAACCAATTGAACTGTATGACCCGACTGTTGCCAGTGAATATTTTGGTTTAATTTCAAACAAGTACAAAGATTACACCTACCAGACATTCACTGGCTCTGGTGGCTGTTTGTTTGATGAAGAAACCTCACTTCGCATGACAGACCTGGAAACACTGCTTCTTAACCATTACAATTCGGAAACTGCGAAATTCATAACCGGTATCCGTAAAGTGACTCCGGAAGAGTTTAAAGCCTTCCAGGACGACTTGCTCGCTATGGGGATGCAGGAATACATGGATACAGTTTCTGCTGCTTTCCACGATCAGTACAGATAAGCATACGCCGTCATTAAATTGGTTGAATGGATGCGTGTTGCATTGTAAGTCAACCATAAACAACAAGCTTCATTTCAAATGAGTTGTTGGGCAGTCGCATCAATCTGTTAAACTGGTTGTAGCCTGTAAAAGCGGCCTGATTCTGGGCGGTGCCGCTATCGGCGGAAAAAGTCTGGGGGAACTTGTCAGCTCTTTCCCCCAGAAGATGATCATTTTCTCCCGCTGCTCGGGGCTAGGTATTTGCATAATGAGCAAAAAACAGGCGGTTTCTTGGAATCCGCCTGTTTTTTGCAGCAGCAGATCTTGCGTTTTCTTCAAAGCTGAAAACACTTCCTTACATAAGCTGCCTGGAGCCGAATATGCTACAATGGTCACGGCTAGGGGGATGATGCATGCAAAAGTTGCAGATACAGACTTCAGTACGCCAGAATAGCTGGACAAACTGGACAAGAGACACTTTGTTGCTACTGGTCGGCAGTCTGATCGCTGCCCTGGCCGTTAATGTTTTCTATGTTCCGGTACGCCTGACCATGGGTGGTTTGTCTGGTATTGCTTCCATAATTTATCAGATGACGGGTAAAGGCGAATTCTTGTCGTTTGGTGTTATCGTTTTGCTTTTAAACATCCCACTGCTTATTCTGGGTTATTTTAAAATCAGTTTTAATTTTGTCTGGCGTAGTATTGTTGGAACGATTGTCTATTCGCTGACCATCGACTTGACAGCGCCCTTTCTGACCAACTGGTTTACCAGCTATATCAACCGCCCTCTGCAAAATGGCAGCCCTGACCCATTGATCTATTGCCTGTTCGGCGGCGTCCTTTATGGTATCGGTCTGGGTATGATTTTCCGGGGTGGTTTTACCACCGGTGGTACGGATATTCTGGCACTGGTCATCAAGAAAAAATATAAGGTATTAAGCACCGGGCAGTTTCTGATGATTCTTGATGCGGTTATTGTTCTATCAACACTCTTTGCCTACCGTGATAAAGAAGACCCGGCGATCCTGCTGGCTATGTATTCTTTTATTGCCATGTATCTCACCGCGAAGAGCTTTGACATTATCCTGGAAGGGTTTGAATATTGCCGCGCTGCCTATGTGATCTCAGAAAAGAGCGATGAAATCAGCCAGCAAATCATGTCCCGGCTTGATCGGGGCGTTACCGGCCTGCGGGGCGAGGGCATGTACACCGGAAATCAGAAAAACGTCTTGCTTTGTGTCCTGTCCAAGAAACAGATTCCTGATCTGAAAGCGATTGTCGCGGATATTGACCCTGAGGCTTTTGTCATTGTGGTAGAAGCCCGTGAAGTGCTGGGAGAAGGTTTCGGCAGCGAGCGTGAGTTTTAGACGGCTGCCACAGCGCCAAAGCAAGAATGAGAAAGGAACAGTGAATTATGTTTTGCAGAAAATGTGGTGCGCAGATTGGCGAAGGCGAAGCATTTTGCGGACAATGCGGCAGCAGAGTGGAGACGCCCTCAGCAACAGGGACTGCCCACGCCCCGACAGCACCCGGTCAAACAGTAGGTGGCGCACCCTGGCCGGCTCCTGCTCAAAAAGCGCCTCAGCAGCAACCATATGCTTATGCTCCAGTCCCGCCGCACGCTGCAGCCCGCAAACAAACCGGCCTGATTGTCGGACTGATCGCAGGCGGTGTTCTTCTGCTGGCCCTTCTTGTTTTTCTCGGTATCCGCTTTTTAGGCAACGATGAGGATCCCAATGCGACAGGAAAATCAACCGGCAAGGAAACAACAGCAGAGTCAACAGCTAAGCTTTACACGTTTGCCCTGGGTGAAGCCGGTGTCTTCGAAGGGCTGGCGATCGTTGTAGATCAGGTGACCAGACCTGACGATGAACACTTGTACAGCAAACCGGCAGAAGATCATGAGCATATTTTGATCTGGTATACCTTTGAGAACCGTTCGAAAAGCAATCTGAGAACGCCGAAGAAAACCAGCCTGTATATCGTTTCCGGTGAGGATAACAGTACCAGCAGCGGCTATGACATGACATCTTATGATGCTGAAGCTGAATACTACACAAGCGAAGGTGTCTATGAGCCCAACACAGAACTCGCCCCGGGTGAGACAACCAGCGGCTGGCTGATTTACCAGAAGCCGATCAAAAACACCAAGGTTACCTTGCATTATTATTCAGAATTCATCAATCGGGCACCGGACCTGGTTTACGAGTTTCCCGTGGTACTTGGTGAAAACAACAAGCCTGGTGAAACAACTCAGACAGCACCGCCCACAACCACACCCGCCACAACCACAACCGAAGTTTTGACCTATAATCTGGAAGAGCTTCTGCCTGGCCAGTGGGCAGCTATGCCTGGACCAGAATTCTACACCTACGCCTATGCG
>JAAYLM010000316.1 GCA_012521915.1 Oscillospiraceae bacterium
CCTGGGTAGCCGATGCGCATCTGGCTGCCGCTGTTTCCAATGCAGGCGGTCTGGGCATTGTCGCAGCCGGGTCGATGACGCCGGAACTGCTGAGACAGGAAATTCGTTTAGCGCGGACAAAAACAGACAAACCATTCGGCGTTAACATCATGCTGATGAATCCCGAAGCGGATGCGCTGGCTGATGTTGTTTGTGAAGAGCAAATCCCCGTTGTCACAACAGGTGCCGGATCGCCCGGCAAATATATCCAACGGTGGCGTGAGGCAGGCATTATTATCATGCCGGTCGTCGCATCGGTCGCCTATGCCCGGCGAATGGAAAGCCTTGGAGCTGATGCAGTGATTGCCGAAGGAACGGAAGCAGGCGGCCATATCGGTGAGCTGACGACATTTGTTCTGATTCCCCAGGTGGCGGATGCTGTGCAGATTCCCGTGATTGCAGCGGGTGGTATAGCTGATGGTCGTGGTGTTGCAGCTGCCCTGATGCTCGGTGCCAGCGGCGTTCAGGTGGGAACGCGTTTTGTGACATGTAATGAATGCACGGTGCATCAGCACTACAAGCAAAGAGTTTTGTCAGCGCGCGACATCGATACTATCGTCACCGGCCGCAGCGGCGGGCATCCGGTTCGCTGCCTGAAAAACAAACTGACAAGACATCTAAAAAACCTGGAAGAAGAGAGTGCGACGTTCGAAGAATTGGAAACCATCACCATCGGCTCGCTTCGCCGAGCCGTTAAAGAAGGCAGTCTGGATGAAGGCTCTTTTATGGCAGGTCAGTCTGCCGGTCTGGTTAAAACATGTCAGCCTGCCGGTGAGATGATCCGGGAAATGTTTCTGCAGGCATTGAATCTTCTGGGCGACCGTATGCCCGTTCAGATTCCAGGTCTTAGTCAATTCGGAGGTGATCAACCATGCTCGCACTGATTACAGGCGGATCGCGGGGTATTGGTGCCGCTGCCGCATTAAAGCTGGCATCAGATGGATGGGACATTGCACTGACCTATCGAAATGAACGGGAAAAAGCGGAGCAAGTAGCCATTTCTTGCCGTGAACGGGGTGTTAAAGCTGCAGTTTATGCCATTGATCTGAGTTGTGAAAACGATATCAAAACCCTACATCAGCAGATTTCAAATGATCTAGGGCCTGTCAGCGTCCTGGTGAACAATGCCGGTATGAATCGTGACGGACTCAGCCTGCGTATGAGCCGTGAGCAATTTACATCTGTCGTTGATGCGAACCTGACAGGCACGTTTCTTATGTGCCAGGCATTTTTATCGGATATGATCCGTGCGCGAAACGGCCGCATCATCAATATCGTTTCGGTGGCCGCGATCTACGGTAACGCCGGGCAGGTCAACTATGCTGCTGCGAAGGCAGGCATTATTGGCTTGACACGATCCCTGGCCAAGGAGGTCGCATCGAGACAGGTGACTGTTAATGCGATTGCACCGGGATTTATTGAAACGGATATGACGCTTGCCTTGTCTGAATCCATTCGAACGCGTGCGCTTCAGTCGATTGCGCTGGGCCGTTTTGGCAAGCCGGACGATGTTGCCGGACTGGTTGCCTATCTGGCTTCACCTTCGAGTGGCTATCTGACCGGCCAGGTGATCGAAATATCAGGAGGACTGTCCTTGTGAGTGAGCAAAATCAACAGATCAATCAAAAAGCGACTGGCAGAAATGCTGTCGCAGAAAAACGTCGCGTTGTCATAACGGGTGCCGGAGTGGTTACGCCGATCGGCCTTGATCTGGCAACGTTCTGGAATAATTTACTGCAAGGTGTTGTGGGTATTCAGCCGCTTAAACTGGCAGGAATGGAGCGTGGACGTGTTCATCTCGCTGCGCAAATACCATCGTTTGATCCGCTGCAGGTAATGGATCGAAAAGACGCCCGCCGGATGGATCGATACTGTCAGTTTGCGGTTGCTGCCGCTGCGGAAGCCATACAGAACAGTCAGATCGACCTCAACAGTCATGATCCATGGAAGACTGGCGTTATCATCGGCAGCGGTGTTGGTGGACTGGAAACCATGGCGACGGAATACAGAAAATTGTATTTGGAAGGAGGGCCAGGACGCGTTTCG
>JAAYLM010000003.1 GCA_012521915.1 Oscillospiraceae bacterium
AGGTTGTACCACTGGCGCGGGATCTCGTCTTCACTCAGATAAATACGGTTGGGTATCTTGCTCATTTTTTTCTCCTTTCCTGTGTCCTGACACAGATCGACAAAACGGTTGGGTCTGCTGTGGTGATGCCTAAGCAAAACCTGTTTGTCATGACCTGCGGATCCTGCAGCTGTGGTACAAAAAAACCTGCCCCTCCAATTAAGAAGGGACAGGCATTTCATCCTGCGGTACCACCCTGGTTGGCTTTGTCTGCAAAGCCCGCTCTGTCATGTACCTGTTGATACACGGCCACTGGATAACGGGCTGGCTTCCCGTTGACGCTTACTCACAGCCGGCTGTTTTCAGGTCACCCTCATGAGTCCATTCGATCAGGATCGTGATGCTGCCCTCGCACTGCCGGCAACTCGCTGGATTCCGTCTCCCTGATGTACTCGCCTCAATCAGCGGTTTCAGGTGTATATAACTTATTTTATTATAGCAGACAGGTGCTCTTGATGAAATATAAATATATTCACAAAGGTGCTGCCATGCCAGCAGTATCTGCATCTACCGTTAAAGTGCTTGTAAAGGCTGGAAGACAGCGCTTATGTCAAGTATACTTTAAAATTATTGGTTTCATATCCGGCAAAAGCCCCACGGGCAGGCACTCTTTTCACACCGAGACGACCTTCATGCTTGAAAGAGCGTAATATTTCATAGACGAGCGGTGCGCCCTGGCGTATTTTGCCTTCAGGCCATAGATCGCTGCAGGCCTTGATCGCTTCACCTATGGGGAGCGGTTCATTTTCCTTGCCTTTGAGCAGCGTTTCAAGCCTCACATAGGCATGGTGCCAAAGATAGGGGGTTATATCGGCAATATCATGATCGTGAACAGGATGCGCAGATACCTTGTATCCGCCCTGGTATACCTCACATGTGGTGCTGAGAGGCAAAAGGTCTATCGTTTTGAATTTAATATCTTCGGGGAAAGCGAGCGCCGTTGTTGCCAGATAGGTATCGTCGGTCCCGGCTACGCCGATCATCATCGGCTGATTCATACGCGTGACGAATATGCTGCCGGGCACATCACTGCGTAATATTAGGCCTACAACTTCAGAAGGTAATTCGGAAAATGCCTGACTCATGGCCTGGCAGGTGTCCATGCCACAATCAATAAGGCTGGTTATGAACTGGCACATTAAGTCGCTCATGTGAATCGTTGTTTGATCAGGCAACACAGGATAATTACCGATTGTTCCTGTGGTTTTAGATGCGAAAACATAACCTTTTTTTTCAAGATCAGCGGCCACGGCACTTCGTTTCGTGTTGTTATCCTCTGTTAAGAAAACACCTGCGGCACCGTTGGCTATATAGGCTATGTTTTTGTTTGCGGACAAGAACGGATGCCCCCACGCAACATCACCGCCGGAATTTGAGCGACTGTGCAGAAAGCCTGTTGTCCCGGGGAAATTCATGGCTTCGGTTTCCTGCAAAAGGTTGGCAACATCTCCGATGACTTTGGTGCTATGAAGTTTTTCTTCATATTGCGTTGATAAGCCGGTATAATAGCCGCCACCGTAGCCTTCTTGTTTTTTCATCATTTCGATGAGCACGGGCGCCGCCTTTTGCTTGCCGATGTAGCCTGCTATGTTGCACATGAAAATATCTCCTTGAATGGCTTTTCCCCTTGAAAAGGTTTTAGTCCAGAGCGAAAGGCCGCCGGAATGTTGATTCTTCGCGGATGACTCGCTCTGTGAAGGCATCCCAATCCGGATCAGGGCGCTGCAGTTCCGGATGTCCTGCCATATATTTTAATGTCGAGCGGATACCCTGATCGAAACGGATCTTAGCCGCATATGTGGGCACCAGTCTTTTCAGTTTGCCGTTGTCAAAGATAACGGAGTTGCTTTTGTCTCCGGCCAAGGGTCCGAGCAGGGCAGGATCACGGGCCGCCAGGGCATCGGCTGTGACATGAAAAAGATTGGCCTCGACATCCAGCGCATTGGCAATACACTGGTAGATCTGGTTCCAGGGCATGGCTTCATCGGACGTGATGTGGATCGCTTCTCCGATCGCGTGGATGTTACCCATAAGCCCGACAAAGCCGGTGGCGAAATCTCGGCTGTGTGTCACCGTCCACAGGGAAGTGCCGTCGCCGACCACGATGACCGGTTTCCCTTGCTGCATGCGCAGAATGGTCTGCCATGGTCCCTGTTTGCCGTGAATGGAGAGCGGAATGGACCAGTCACCATACGTATGGCTGGGCCGGACAATCGTTACGGGAAAACCGCTTTCCCGGTATGCGCTCATCAGGATATCTTCACAGGCGATTTTGTCCTGCGAGTACTGCCAGTAAGGGTTGGTCAGCGGCGTACTTTCTGTGATCAGATAGCTGGTCGGCGGTTTCTGATAAGCTGAGGCTGAACTGATAAAAATATACTGGCTGCAGCGTCCTTGGAAAAGCCGGATATCACGTCTGACCTGATCCGGTACGAACGCGATGAAGTCAACAATGACATCAAACCACTGTCCGGCGAGGAGCTGCTGGATTTTCTCCTCATTGCCGATATCGCCGGTCAGAAGTGAAACACCTGCCGGCAGGCGTTCTGCGTGAGTGCCGCGATTGAGCAGGGTCAGATCCCAGCCCTGTTCCACCAGGAGGTGGCTGACGGCCGTGCTGATGGTGCCGGTACCGCCGATAAAGAGTGCGCGCATTTTTCATCTCTCCTTGCATCGTCTTGTTCCTGGACAGGACATGCCTGAACGTCACTTGCCTTCAGTATAACACAGCTGCAGACAGTCTGATCCTGTGCTAAACTGTAGAGACAGCGGTAGCCCGGAACCTGACCCAAAAAAGATGTTCCGGCAGGCCACAGGAGGGATTTCATGAAGCAGATACTGGATTGGCTGGCCAGAAAACTTGACCGCATCGCTATACGCGGGCTGATGAAATACATCGTTATCAGCATGGGTGCTGTTTTTGTTCTGGACATCGTCTTTACCGGTCAGCTCAGCAGCCTGCTGCTGTTCAGCAAAGTTGCCATCCTGAGCGGCCAGATCTGGCGTTTGCTGACCTTTATTTTCCTGCCGCCTGGCGCTTCATTGCTCTTTATCCTGTTTGCCCTCTATTTTTACTATATGATCGGCGAGGCTTTGGAAAGTGCCTGGGGTACAGCCCGTTTCAACCTTTTTTATCTGGTTGGCATCGCCAGCACCATCGTGGCCGGCATGATTACCGGCTATGCCACCAACCAGTACCTCAACCTGTCCCTCTTTTTTGCCTTTGCCATCCTTTATCCCGAAGTCGAATTACGCCTGTTTATGATCCTGCCTGTCAAAGTAAAATGGCTGGCCTGGGTTAACGCGGCCTTTTTCCTCTACATGCTGGTTATCTCCAGCTGGCCGCAACGAATCGCTTTGCTGATCTCCCTGGCCAATATCGCGCTATTCTTCTGGCCGGACCTATACAACCGTATCCATAACTGGCGCAGACGTCGTGATTGGCAAAGCCAATTCCGACGCTGACCCAGCTGGTCAGACCCCTGTTTCAACCTGTCGTCGCGGCAGGATCAGGATGGCTTTGAACAGGTCGCCGTCGATGGCCAGTTCCAGCTTGCCGCCAAGCAGTTCAGCGAGGCTGCGGGCAATGGCCAATCCGAGCCCGCTGCCATCACTGGCGCGGGATGGGTCACCTTGGACAAATCGTTCAAAAAGTTCTTCCTGGCTGATGTTCAGTGCTTCACGGGATATATTGCGCAGTGTCATCCGGCATTGTTCCTGGTCACAGCCCACATCGACATAAACGCGTGTATCCGGCAGGCTGTACTTGCAGATGTTCTGGAAAAGGTTGTCCAGGATCCGCCAGAGCAGCTGTCCGTCTGTGGCTAGTGTCAGCGGTTGTTCCGGCAAGCGGCAAACCAGCTCCAGACCAGCTTCTTCCAGGCGGTCAACGTACGCTTCCTGAGTCTGCGCCAGCAGCTCTGTCAAGTCAACAGGTTCGATCCGGACCGGCATGGCGCCTGTCGCCGCCTTGGATGCCGCCACCAGGTCTTCAGTCAGTTTTTTCAGGCGGGCGGCCTGGCGGTCGATCACCTGGATGTATTCCCGGGCCGTGTCGTTTTCAAATGGCTGAGCTTTCAGCAGATCGACATAATTGATGATCGATGTCAGGGGTGTCTTTATATCGTGGGAAACATTGGTGATCAGTTCCGTTTTGAAGCGTTCGCTTTTTAGCTGCTCGTTCACCGCCTGGGCCATGCCCTGGCGGATACTGTTCAGATGCTCACCATGATGGCGCAGGCTGCCGACCAGATTATAGGTATCAACCTGGTAGGAAAGGTTTCCGGAAGCCAGCTGTTCCGCGGCTATCTGCAGGCGTTTCAGTTGCAGCACAAACAGGCAGATTACAGGGATAAGCACCAGATGCAGCAAAATACCTAAAATGAGAACGGGGCCGGACAGGCCGTGGTTGGCTATGAACAGCAACTCAAGGACAACCATGGCGGCGATAACGAGCAACGCCTGCCAGAGCAGCGGTAAAAGGGAAGCGAGGTGAAGCAGCCAGCGGCTGAACATCCAGATCAAGGAGCCGCGCCACCAGCGGCCGGCTTTAAGGCGCACAGCGATACTGCTGAAGATGCGCAGCAGGAGCAGTGCGCCCAGCCAGATCGCCAGGATCAGATAGACGTAGCTGAAATCGCGAAAAAAAGAGAAAACCGAATGGTACACCCAGGACTGGCGAAACAGCGAGGTCAGGAAGAGTCCGACCATCACCAGCAACATGGCAACCACTGCCAGGAAAATTTCCAGGGGGATACGGTCGAACCAGTTGCTGCTTATACCGTCGCCGGCCTTCTTGTAACCAGCAATCCAGCCAAGAAAAAACAGACAAGCCAGCAGCAGCAAGGCTGTAACAACCGGGGCGACTGCGATCAGCTGTCGCTGCGCGTGAACGCGCAGCGACTGGTGGTAAAGCCACTGCAGGTAACTGTCTTGCGGTTCTAGCTGATAGAGCCTTGTTTCCACCGTCCAGATAAGCGGTTCAAAGTCACGGTTGTTGTCCAGATCCTCTTGTTCGAAGTCGGAATCATAACCATAAGACATCCCGTAGACTTCAGAAGGGTGCAGGTGAAACGCATCTGTGAAGGTCAGGACCGTTGGCTGATCCCCCTGGTCGCTCCAGATGAGATTGCCTTCCTGGTCTGTGACTGTCCAGCTGGCTGCGAAAACAGAATCCCGGTCAGTTGTTTCCAGAGTCTGCTGCATGGACTGCACCCATTGGGGATCCGGTTCCCGTCCAGCCTCCTTCTGGTCAGGAATGAAGACATTGACGGCATATGCCGCGATGGCCAGCTGCCTGGCTGTCTCGCGCCGCTGCGAGACCAGACCATCGATTTGGTAGAAAAAACGGGTGCTGTCACCCTCCGGCTGCTGATAGACGCCCGCTGATCCAAGCTGGATCAACAAAAACGAGCTGATCAGCAAAGACACCATGGCCAGACTTCCGAGCAGGTAGGCAATGGTCCTGGCTAATACTGAATGACGCAGCATGATCATGTTACAGGCCTCCCTTGCGTCTCAATTTTGTATCCCTGGCCCCAGACCACCTTCAGATAGCGCGGTTCAGCAGGATTCAGCTCTATTTTTTCTCTAATATGGCGGATATGTACGGCGACGGTGCATTCAGAACCGATCGGGTTATCCTGCCAGACCTGACGGTACAGTTCGCGAGAAGGAAAGACCTTGCCTGATTTTTGCATCAGCAGCCGCAAAATAGCATATTCGGTTGGTGTCAGCGAAACGGGCTGACCGTCGACAAACAGCTGTTTTTGTTCATCATCAAGCAGGAGACCACCGACACGCAGGCTCTTTTCATTACGGGGGGAACTGCCCAGCGTCACATAGCGGCGCAGCGCTGAACGTACGCGGGCCAGCAGTTCCACAGGATTGAACGGTTTGGTGATATAATCGTCAGCGCCCAGATTAAGGCCAAGAACCTTGTCTGTATCTTCACCTTTGGCCGTCAACAGTATAAACGGGACATTGCTGTGCTCCCGAATTTTTGCCATCGCACGGATACCATCCATGACCGGCATCATAATGTCCATCAGGATCAGGTCCATGTCCTGCACGGCAGCCTGTTCAACGGCTTCCTGGCCGTTGCCGGCGCAAAAAACCTGATAGCCTTCTGCTTCAAGGTATATGCGCAAAGCTGCTGTAATGTCTTTTTCGTCATCGCAAACCAATATTTTTGCCATGGACTCACCCCCTGAATACCACTTTACGGGATTAAACCGAAAAGATAAACCGGGGAAAAGCTTAAGGTTTTCTTAAATCACACAGCAATCTGCAGACTTTTTAGCGCTTTCTCCTGCTGCGCAGCATCCTCATTGCCATGAACCGGTCAAATGTCCGTTCGGCCATGAAAATCATTAGGAACAAAACATGTGAAGCAGCCAAGGGGAAGATGATCTGTTATAATAACCCTGTATTTTATCAATCCAAAACAGGAGGCACATATGAAAAAAAGATATGCACAAGTTGGTGTTGGGGGACGGGCCCGCTTTTTCTATGAGGCAATCGCAGGGACGTATCAGGAAACAGCGGAACTGGTAGGCTTCTGCGATGTCAATCAGATTCGCATGAACTACGCCAATGAAGTCATCCAGGAAAAATACGGCGTCGGACCCGTGCCGACCTACCGCAATGACCAGTTCGATGAGATGATCCAGACAGAGAAGCCTGACGTAGTCATCGTAACATCGATCGACCGGACACATCACAAATACATCATCCGGGCGATGGAACTTGGTTGTGATGTCATTTCAGAAAAGCCCATGACGACCGATGACGAAAAGGCGCAGGCGATCATTGACGCCATCCGGCGTACCGGGCGCAAATTGCGTGTGACCTTCAATTACCGCTACGCACCGCATAACACTAAAATCCGTGAGCTGATCATGGATGGTGCGATCGGCGATATTTATTCTGTCCATTTTGAATGGCTGCTCAACACACAGCACGGCGCGGATTATTTCCGGCGCTGGCACCGCGATAAAAGAAACAGCGGCGGTCTGCTGGTCCATAAGGCCACGCATCATTTTGATCTGGTCAATTTCTGGCTGGGAACACAGCCTAAAACTGTTTATGCCATGGGTGACTTGCGCTTCTATGGACGCGAAAACGCGGAAAACCGAGGTGTGACCCGCTTCTACACCCGGGCGCATGGCAGCGAAAATGCGAAGGACGATTACTTCGCCCTGAACATGGAAGAAAGCGAGCAGCTCAAACGCCTGTATCTTGAAGCAGAGAAAGAAGACGGTTACATTCGTGATCAGAGCGTCTTCGGTGACAGCATCAGCATTGAGGATACCATGGGTGTCATGGTCCGCTATCGCAACAAGGCCATTATGACTTATTCACTGAACGCATATAAGCCCTGGGAAGGGTATCGTGTGGCATTCAACGGCAGTAAAGGCCGCATTCAGGTCCTCATTGCGGAGAACACCTATGTCAATGCCGGCGGCGCCAAGGAAGTGGAAGGATCGGCTAAAAAGATGAGCATTGCCGTCTTCCCCATGTTCGGCGAACCCTATGAGGTGGACATCCCCATGGGTACCGGCGGCCATGGCGGCGGCGATCCTGTCTTGCTTAATGACCTGTTCGGCGTGCCGCAGCCGGACCGCTTTAACCGGGCTGCATCACATGTTGACGGAGCCATGTCCATCCTGACTGGCGTTGCCGCCAACAAATCGATCGCGACCGGTCTTCCGATCGATATCGACCGACTCGTCCGTTTCGATTGAACAAAGTCGATTGATCTGCATCCGTTAGGCTAAAAACACAACTTTCCCACACCGCGCAGCGGGTAGATTTTTCTGGCGATGCTGTTTGACAAGCTGAGGAGCTTGCTGCGCGGACAAACAGCCTGCGCAGCATGAGAAAGCGCCGATAAGCCTGTGGGGAAGCTGTGCAAAACCCGCTATACCCCGCAGCCCGCGCTTTCTGTTGCCGGCTGCGGGTTTTTGCTCTACTGAAGCGGGTGTAAAAGCAGGAACGTATGCTGACAGCCTGCTTCCGGTCAGCGGCGGACTGACCCGGCTGCCAGAAACGTCCTGGCCTGCTCCAGTGATGGTTTCTCCAGGTTGAACGACTCATCAAGCAGCGCAATCAGCTGCTCTGGTTCAGAAATAACCGTTTCGCTTACATCATCCCCGCAGAAAATGCGGAAAAGGTTGCCGTCGATGGTTTTGCGCCCGTCATGTGTCTTGATGGACAACATCATGCCCTTGTTGAAAAATGAATCCGGTGCATGCTCACAGTAATAGCTGGGCATTAGAAAATTAACATAAAGCTGCTCTTCTTCCGTGAAGCTGTACATGGGGCGCCAACTGCCTTTGTGTCGTGTTTGGATGACATATCCAAAGAATGGTTCCCGGGTAACCTGGTAGGTTTCGCCATACTGTTCCTGAATAAGATCAGGAGCCAGAAGCAGCGGATGACGTGGTGCCTGCTGGCCAACACCCGCGTCGCAAATAAAGGTGCCTTCTGAACAGGTGGCCAGGATCACGCGGTGCCGCCTCATCGGAATGGTGCTTTCACCCCTCAGAAAGCGGCCCATGCAGGTCTTGACCTGATAGCCGATCGCCTGGAGCAAAGCGGCGTAAATGCCGTTGAGCTCGAAGCAGTAGCCACCACGCCGGTGCAAGACCATTTTTTGATACTGTTCATCGCAGGTCATGGGAAGCGGTTTCCCGTCGAGGATATCCAGATTTTCGTAGGGTATCCGGGTAACATGGGCATATTGCAGCGTATTGAGCAAAGCCCGGCTGCATGCTGGCTGCGTCACAGGTAAAGGCAGCCCCAGACGCTGGAAATAAGTCTGTATGAATTCAGCAGCCGGTACCTGAGGCTTATCATCTTGCGCCGGTACGGGCAGCGGGTCTCTTGGTCTGATTGGATCGTGCTGCATGGGCAGGTCCTCCTGGTTCGCGGTCAAAGCGATTCTACGGCTGCCAGCATCGTGCATCAGAAGCACCCACGTGACTGCCGTGCCTGTTTTCCCTATTGTATGCAAGAGGTTGGAAGCTGGCAAGCGTTCTTGCGTCAGGAAAAGCGACACAAATCATCCATTTGGTGCCATTTGAGATGTGAAAATGGTTTCACGCGCATTGCCTGGTGGTGTATGATAGAAACATAGCCTGTTCCGTCGCAGCTGAAAAAGCCGCGGCGTGCTTATGAAGCAGATCGTGTTCAGAAGGGAAGATAGACCATGCAGAAAAATGAACGCCCCGTCATTGCCATACCTATGGGTGATCCAAACGGCATCGGACCGGAAATCGTCCTCAAAGCCCTGTCGGAAGCGGCTGTCCATGAATGGTGCCGCCCCGTTGTGATTGGAGATGCTTACTGCCTTGCCCGCACCCTGGCGGATCTCAGTCTGCCACTTCATCTGCATACCATAAACAATGATTTGAGTGACGCGCACTTCCAGCCTGGTTTCCTCAACCTGATCGACTTGTCCCACCGTGGATTGGAAAACCTGGAAATCGGCACAGTGCAGGCTCTTTCCGGCCGCTGTGCCATGGACTACATTGAGAAAGCTGTTGAGCTGGCACAGAACGGGTTGGCGACGGCAATCGCCACGACACCCATCAACAAAGAATCGCTGCGTGCCGCCCAGGTGCCGCACATCGGGCATACGGAAATTCTGGCTGATCTGACAGGCACGTATGATCCGCTGACTCTCTTTGAGACCAATGGTCTGCGTGTTTTTTTCCTGAGCCGCCATGTCAGTCTGCGTATGGCTTGTGACTTGGTCACCCGTGAGCGGGTCAGTGAGATGATACGCCGCTGCTGTGCCGCGCTCAGCCAGCTGCAGGTGATGGATAAAGACCTGGCCGTCGCCGGTCTTAATCCGCACAGCGGTGAGCACGGTCTCTTTGGCGATGAAGAGATGACTGCCATTGAACCGGCCGTCGCGGCATGTCGCGCGGAAGGGCTGCCGGTTACAGGGCCGGTCAGCGCTGATTCAGTGTTTCATATGGCGCACATCGGCCGTTTTTCCGGTGTCCTTTCGCTTTACCACGACCAAGGCCACATCGCGACCAAAACGCTGGATTTTGAGCGAACCATTTCCCTGACACTGGGATTGCCTTTCCTGCGTACGTCAGTCGACCATGGCACCGCTCTGGATATCGCCGGCAAAGGGCTGGCCAGCGCGGTCAGTATGATTGAGGCCATCCGGCTGGCCGCCCGGTACGCTCCTTTGTACCGGCCGTTGTGACGGAGCTGTCTGTTTGCCTATGAACAACAAGAAGCAGCTGTTAAGCAGAAAAACTGCCAGCGGGAAACGCTGGTTTCGCCTGGATAATGCCGCCAAGATCTATCCGGCCATTATGCGGACCCGGCACAGCTCGTTGTTCCGCCTCGCTGCCCTGCTGCGCGATCCTGTCAGACCAGAGCAGCTGCAGCAGGCGCTTGACCTGACGCTGCCACGCTTCCCCCAGTTTGCCGTACGCCTGCGCAGCGGCATGTTCTGGTATTACCTGGAGGACTGCAGAAAACCGTTCCTGATTGAGGCGGATGTCATCAACCCCATGCGCCCTTATAGCCGTCGTGATGCGCAAGGGTACCTTTTCCGGGTGCGTTATGGTGACCGCCGCATCTCAGTTGAGTTTTTTCATGCCCTGACAGATGGCTACGGAGCTTCCGTTTTCCTGCGTACACTTGTCGCTGCCTACCTGGCGTTGCAGGGCGTACACTGCCCCTGCGGAGAGGGTATCCTGGATATCCATGAAGAGCCTTCGGAAGCGGAAATGGAGGATGCCTACAAACGGTTCTCCAATTTCCGGGTCGTGCACAGACCACGCGAGACACGAGCTTTCCGGCTGCAGGGGACCATCCTGCCCGGGCACCACCTGCATATTGTCTGCGGCGTCTCTCCAACCGCAAAAGTCGCGGAAGTCGCCCGGCGCTTTCATGTCAGCGTGACAGAGCTGCTGGTTGGCGTTTACTTATACCAGCTTTACCTGATTCAGCAGCAAGGCGGCTACAGGACACTGGACCCGGTCCGTGTGTCCGTCCCCATAAATGTCAGGCGTTATTACCCAACGCAAACGGTGCGCAACTTTGCTTTGTTCGCCAATCCGGGCATTGAACCAGCCTACGGTACGTATACCTTTGAAGAAGTCCTCAAGCTGGTTCATCATTTTATGCGCTTTACCATCAACGAAAAATATCTTAATGCCTTGATGTGTGCCAATGTGGCACCGGAAAAAAGCCTGCTGCTGCGTATTTCACCTTTGCCGCTGAAAAACCTGGTGATGCGTCTGGTCTATACGTGGACGGGTGAGAGCCGCTTTACCAGCACAGTCTCCAACCTGGGCCTTGTCACGCTGCCGGGACAAATGGCCAGCCATGTTGAGCGCCTGGAGTTCATGCTGGGGCCTTCCCGATTTAACCCTGTCAACTGCGGGGTCATCAGCACAGGAGAGCAGATCGTCATTCAGTTTTCCGCGACGATGGAAGAAACCGACCCGCAGCGGGCTTTCTTTCGTCATCTCGTGCGTCTTGGCATACCGGTCCGTGTAGAAAGCAACCGCAACTGGAATGAGGAATAACCATGTCGTATTGTGTTCATTGTGGTGTGGAACTGGAAAGGTCGGAGAAGTGCTGTCCGCTTTGCCATGTCGAAGTAATCAACCCCCTGCAGCCCTATGATGAGCAGGCAGCACGGCCGTACCCACGATTGCTGGATCCGATCAATGAACGGATCAACAGGCGGTTTGTTGGCACATTGATCTCGATCATTCTGGCTTTTCCTGCCTTTTTGTGTGTTGCCATAAATTTCAGTATGACCGGGCGACTGACCTGGAGCCTTTATGTCTGCGGTGCGCTGGCGCTGGTGTGGAGCTGGAGCGTCCCCTATTTCCTGTTGCGGCGACGTACGCTTAACCGCATTTTTTTACCTGGGGTACTGGCTTTGCTGGCTTTTCTGCTCCTGATCGCCTGGCTGAGCCAGGATTTGTCCTGGTATCTGCCACTGGCCATGCCCCTTGTCCTTCTGCCGGCGATCCTGGTTTACCTGAATGTGTTTCTGATTCTGCGGCGGCTGATCCGCGGCTTTGCCATCCCGGCTTCCATCTTGTTTTCGACTGGTTTGCTGACGGTAGGTATTGAACTCGTGCTGGCGTGGCACAAAGGAGGCCTGACTGCACCTTTCTGGTCGTTTTTCGCGCTGATCCCCTGTTTGGCCGCAGCCCTGGTCTGCCTGAGCATTGCCCGCCGGCAGGCGATCCTTGACGAAATCAAGCGACGTCTCCACCTCTGATTCATCGCCTGGCTCCATCCGGTTCGGAGGTCTTTTTCTAGTCATTTAAACAACAAAGAAGGACATTCTTCTGTAAATGTTGCTGAATTGTTACAAAACGATTGTATTTTGTTTGACTGGCCTTAAACGGAACTCTATAATAAGCGTGGATTGGTTGCTGGCCAATCACAAGCGATCTGTGGAGGTATCATGCAGCAAAATAAATCGACCCCGCAAAAGATGAAAGGTGCACTGATTTTTGTGCTGACATCCTTTGTCCTCGCTTCTGCGCTGCTCATCCAGCCACTTGGTTTAACAGCAGGCGACACAGAACAGCAGAAAAAAGCTGAAACGACTGAACCACAAGCGCTTTCAGACAATAATACGGATACAACAGTGGTCAGCTCTTACGCATATACCTTCGATCCCGCTCAGTATCAGCTGAACGAGCCGGAGTTCTATAATCGTTCCAGTCAGGATTTTGCGCCAGCTGAAACATCCGGAACGACGAAAGCAGAAGAGATCAACGGGGATGCTGATCCTCAAAATGAGGACATCCGCCTTCCTGAGGATGTTAATCCGTTGGACGATGTTGATCCGCAGGACCTGGAACCGCCGGTCAAACCACAGGGCCTTGATTATACTGACGTTGCGTACACCCTTTATGTTAAGGCCGGAAGCCTGTACATGAGAGCCGGGCCGTCAACGGATTCAACCGTCCTAACCAAGCTGTCGTTTGGTGATACGGTTCTCTGTATCGGCGAAAATGAAGCTTGGATGAAAGTCCAGCATGAAGGCAGACTTGGCTTTCTGAAAACAGAATTCACCAGCAAAGACATGGTGTTCGAACCTGTTAATGAAACCGTTTATGTCGATGCTGGCACCCTGCGCCTGCGTGAAGGTCCTTCCACCAATGAGGATATCCTGGCTACCCTGAGCAAAAATGACCGGCTGGCCCGGACAGGTATCGGCAACGGCTGGTCACAAGTCAAGACATCTTCTGGAAAAACCGGTTATGTGTCCAGCGAATACCTCACGAAAACCGCGCCGGTTATCCGTACAACAACTTCAGGAAACTCTGGTTCATCATCAAGCAGCAAGCCGTCTTCTTCAAGCGGGACCGTTTATAGCGGTAATGCCGGCAAGATTGTTGACCTGGCCTACCAGGCTCTTGGTGTTCGCTATGTCTATGGCAGCCACAGCATGAGCGGCATGGACTGCTCCGGCCTGACCTATTGGGCTTACCGCCAGGTCGGCATTTCCGTTCCGCGATCATCCGGCAGCTACTACAACGCCGGTTCTGGTGTTTCATACAGCAACATGAGAGCTGGTGATGTGATCGCCTGGGACACCCGGACACGTGACGGGCGGACTTCGATCTCACATGTAGGCATCTACGTCGGAAACGGCAACATGATTCATGCATCATCGCGTCTGGGCCGGGTTGTTGTGCAGAACGTCCGTGAGTATCAATCCTGGGGCTGTAAAATTGTAACCATTCGGCGTTTTATCCGTAACTGAGCAAGTTAAAGCAAGGCCGACAGGCCAGACAATCAGATTGTGATCCCGACAGCCCGCTTTCTGCGCAGGTTTCCCTGTTATCGGACAGCGGGCTTTCATATGCCGGTTTTGCGATGGCCATCGATTTGTTGGCTTAACCCCTTGAGCTAGGGCGCTTAAATGCCTATAATGTATATTTAGTTTGCAGCAGACAATAAAACACCGGATGAGTCATTAAGCTGCATCGACAAGAAAGGACGTGCAACTGGATTATGGCAAAGCGATCATTTGCCCGCGTCGGGATCAAAGCCAGGCCCGTGACATTTTTCATTTTGGCCGGACTGATCCTGCTGGGACTGCTGCTTAGTATCACCGGTATGAAACTGCCGGTTCCCGGTCAGCAGGACCTGTTCCAACTGAATGGTATCCAGGAAATCCGATTTGGTATTGATATCCGCGGTGGTGTTGAGGCCGTTTTCGCAGCCCGCGAATATGAAGGTGTTCCTTCAGCAGAGGATCTGGACTCGGCACGCAGTGTCATTGAGCTGCGCATGGATAACTTGCAGATTCTCGATCGGGAAATAACTGTTGATAAAAACAGCGGACGCATTCTGGTTCGTTTCCCCTGGCGTTCGGACGAAACAGCGTTCAACCCGGATGACGCCCTGCAGGAGCTGGGGGAAATGGCCAGGTTGACCTTCCGCGATCCAGATGGCAATATCGTGCTGGAAGGCAACGATGTAGCCCGCAGCTACGCGGCTGTTAACCCTGATACCAATGAGCCGATCGTAGAATTGGAGCTAAGCAGCTCAGGACAAGCTAAATTCACCGAAGCGACCGGCAGGCTGGTTGGCAAAATCATCTCCATCTACATGGATGACACGACGCTTTCCGAACCTCGGGTCAACCAGCAGATAACCGGTAACAGGGCTTTTATTGAAGGTTCATTTACCGTGCCGGAAGCTGTTGCCCTGGCTGAAAAAATCAACGCAGGCGCTTTGCCTTTTGCCCTGCAGGCCATCAGCAGCCGCTCGATCAGCCCGACCATGGGCCAGGGTGCTCTGCAGGTTATGCTCCAGGCAGGCCTGGTGTCGATCCTAGCTGTCTTCCTCTTTATGCTGCTGTATTATCGTCTGCCAGGGTTTGTAGCCTGTATTGGTCTGTTGGGACAGGTGGTCGGTATCCTGCTGGCGATCTCAATCCCGCAGCAGACGCTGACCCTGCAAGGTATTGCCGGCATCATCCTTTCTATTGGCATGGGCGTTGATGCCAACATCATCATTGCTGAACGGATTAAAGAAGAAATTAGGACAGGCTGCACCCTGCAGACCGCGCTGAGCAATGGCTTCACACGGGCGCTTCCGTCTGTCGTCGACGGTAACCTGACCACCGCGATCGCGGCTGTCGTCCTGATGATCTTCGGTTCCGGCTCGATGCTCTCATTTGCTTATACCTTGCTGGCCGGGCTTGTCTTCAACATCGTGATGGGCCTGTTCGCTTGCCGTTTCATGATCGGTTCGCTCAGCCAATTCAAAAAGCTGCAGAACCCCTGGTTATATGGAAGAAAGGGGGCTGGCCAGAATGCTTAAGATTTATCAGAAAAGGCACTGGTTTTTTGCTTTGTCGATTCTCCTGCTCCTCATTGGCGTTCTGACCGCCGTTTTTGCCGGCATAGAGCTGGACATACAGTTCCGCGGCGGCAGTATCATTGAATATGCCTATACAGGTTCGCTTGACCTGAAACAGGTGGAAGAAACCATTGCGGCGGAAATCGGCCGCAACGTGACCTGCCAGGAAGTGGTCAGCTTTGGTGACCAGTCAACCAGCCTGATGATCAATGTCGCCGGCAATGAAGCCCTGTCGCCGGAAATGCTGGCCCGTTTGGAAGACGCTCTTGTTACGGCCTTCCCCTCGCTGGGTTTCAAGCTGAATGAAGCCAACCTGGTTGACCCGTTTATCGGACGCGAGCTGATGATGAACGGCATCTGGGCAATCCTGATCACCTCTGTGCTGGTGGTCGCCTATGTTTCAGTCCGCTTCCGCACCATGTCCGGTCCTTCCGCAGGCGTTATGGCCCTGGTGGCACTGTTCCACGATGTACTGCTGGTCTTTTTCGTGTTTGTCGTCCTGCGCATCCCGCTGAACGAATCAATGGTCGCGGTTGTTTTATCCATCCTCGGTTATTCGTTGAATGACACGATTGTCATCTATGACCGTATACGCGAAAATGAACGTAACTACAAGGGTAAAATGCCTCTTGCCGATCTTGCGGATTTGTCGGTCAATCAATCGCTGTCCCGTTCAATTAACACCACGATGACGACGGTCGCGGTTATGGCCATAGCCTATATTTTCGCTACTGCTTACAACATCCAGAGCATCAAGGAATTTGCCCTGCCCATGCTTATCGGTCTGGTCAGCGGCACCTATTCCTCCATATTTATCGCGACGCCGCTTTGGGTCAGTTGGAAAACACGCCGAGGGCGCAGCGGTTATTAAGGTGCGGCCGCAACTTTCACACGAGCATTTGCAGGGGTTCTCACTCGATCCGGTCGGTCAGGAAGGAGAGGCATCATGAAAGACGCCTGCATCCTCACCAGCGATATCGGCACCAGCAGCGTGAAGACCGCATTGTTCGATCTGGACGGTAAAACGCTGGCGACAGCTTCGCAAGCCTACACGACGCGCCATGAACGACCGGGCTGGTCCGATCAGTCAGCAGCGGACTGGTGGCAAGGCTACCAGAAATCGGTTCGCTCGATCGTCGCACAGCAACCTGATCGAAGCAGGCAAATCGCAGTCATCGGTGTCAGCGGTCAGATGCTGGGCTGTCTGCCGGTGGATTCAGAAGGAGAGCCCTTGTATCCTTCACCAATCCATGCCGACTTGCGGGCTGCTGCTGAGGCTGATCAGATCGCGGATCTTATTGGCCGTGAACACATCTACCGACTCACAGGCAATATTCTCGATGCCCGTTCCAGCCTGGCCAAGCTCTTGTGGTTCAAAAATCAGCAGCCGGACATCTACCGTGAAGCTTATCGCTTTCTCCAGGCCAAGGACTTTGTGGTCTCTAAACTCACAGGACAGCTGGACAGCACCGATTATTCTGACGCGGTTCATGCCCAGTGGCTGGACCTTGAACGGCGCTGCTACCTGACTGATGTTCTGCAGACACTGGGACTGGACGCGCGACGCCTGCCTGCAGTGCATAAAGGATCAGATCCGGTGGGCCGTTTAGCGGCAACATCAGCGAACCTGCTGGGCTTGACTGCCGGGATCCCCGTTGTGGCCGGTGCCGGTGACGGCGCCTGTGCAGCCGTCGGTGCTGGTGCCGGCATGCCGGGCGATGTCCATGCCTGCCTGGGTACGACAGCCTGGATCTGCGGCATCAGAAAGAAGCCGGTTTTTGATCCAGGCCAGCGGTTGTTTAACCTGATCAGCAGTGATGGCGATGCTTACGGTGTTTTTGGTACAACCCAGAACGCGGGACATGCTGTCCGCTGGGCGATGCGTCTTTTCACCGACGCTGATGAGACAACATTTGACCGTCTGGCCGGCCAGGTTCCTCCCGGCAGTGAAGGTCTGGTTTTTCTGCCTTATCTGGATGGCGAGCGAACACCGGTCTTTGACGCTGACGCCCGGGGCATCTTTTTCGGTGTCGGATCAAGCCACGATGCCAGGCATTTCCGCAGGTCTGTTCTGGAGGGTGTAGCTCTGGCTTTTGCCAGCATTGTCGCTATCTTTCGCGAAGCAGATCCGGTCAGCCGCATACGCCGGATCGGCGGCGGCGCGCGTTCTGAACTGTGGCGTGCTATGATCGCTTCTGCCTGCCAGGTGGATCTGGAGTGTATGGCCACACCCTCCGATGAAGCTACAGCTTTGGGCATGGCTTTGACGGCTGGCTGCGGAGTCGGCCTATACAATGATCTAGGCAACGCCCAACAGATCGTCAAATCAAAAAGCATCGAACAGCCGGACAAGGGGCTCATTGCGGTTTACAACCGGATATATCCGCTCTATGCCAAACTGTATGAAGCCAACAAAGCTTTGTTCACCGCTCTATAAAGCTGATCAGCCGCATGGCTGACCTGCTTGCCGATGTTCCGTCAGGTCTTACCAGATACGCGATTTACTGCTCGGCTGCCACAAATCCAGCTGGTCAGGAAATGCCTGATACAAGGGCCTGCTGGCTTCATCAAGAGCCCGCAGGACGGCAGGGTCCAGACT
>JAAYLM010000317.1 GCA_012521915.1 Oscillospiraceae bacterium
CAGACGATTAGAACCCAGGGCTGGGTTGTGAGGGTATTCCAAGCAGACGCCACAGCCAGAAGGGTCGCCCATTGGGCCTGACTTGATGAAAGCAGCAGGAACATCGCCGGAAAAATGAAAAGAAGCAGCAAGATCTAAATAGCCTGACTCTGACGCGATACTTTCAGACATGTGACCCATAAAGATAGCGTAAGGATACCAAGCTGCATGAGGATGTTCAAGGCCGCAAACCCAACCAATCCGGCCCAGATCGGCAGCCTTCCGCTTGAGGCTGAAAACCAGGGCAGTGTACTCAGGCGGTCCGATAGCAGCGCCGGAAATCCGAGCTGACGAAACTGACGGATTGAAACGATGGTCATGCAGCTGAGTGAAAACAGCGCACAGAGGGTGTAAGCTCCTGCCAGGCGGCTTCTGACCAGCGGTGTACGGCCCTCAGGCAGGCTATGCAGCAGGTCTGCCGTTGAGCCGCGCTGGTCAAACGAGAAGAGCCCGGCTGTAAAAAGCAAGCAGGCCGTCATCACGATCAAACCGACTTCACGCTGACCTGAAACGGCGCGAGGATCCCAGAAGATGCGGTAAGGATATGGATTAACCAGGCGGATCGTGTCCGGATTTAGCGCTTGCTGACGGGCAATCGTATCTTGAACGTGCTTTAGCCCTGCAATTTGACTGTCCAGCACATATCTTTGGACTTGAAGCTGTCCCGGTTCGTTTGATCCCGATGCCATTGGCAAGAGCAGATCCAGTTTTTTTTGCAGTGCTTGAGCCTCCGCATCAATGGCACGTAGCTTTTCCATATCGACCGTACCAGACCAGCGTTCAAAATACAATCGGGCATGCTGATTTTCCAGGCTTGTGGCCAGGTGAGGCGGCGAATATACAAAGCAGAAATATAAGATGACTACTGGGATCAGCAACCAGCCATAAGCATGGACAATCTGCTGATGGACAGCCCAGAGCCACAATGGCTTGACCGCGAAACGGCGCACAGCCAGTCTTGTCGGCACACCGATACGCTTTCTTGTTTCCCTGATGCGCTCGGAGCGGTACGGATAGCGACAGGCCAGGCTCAGGACGGCTGCCGCAGCCAGGAACATGCCTGCTGCAAGGAAAACAAGCAATGTCAGTTGCCGTAGCGTGATCAACGTACCGAAGACAGACAGGTTGATGTAGTTTTGCAGCAGCGGCAGCGGGTGAACCAGGTTCACGAGATTGATGCCCCGCAGCCATAACCAGCGGCTGTTGTCCCCGATCGTGAAAAAGAGGACCGTTTCAAGCGCAAACAAACCGGCCAGCCCGGCCGCTGCCAACTGGATTTTGGGAAACAGAATCAGCAGGAGAATCAGCAAAAGGCCAAGCAGAAACGCCATGCCGGTACGGACCAGGGAATAGGCCAGCCCAAACGTGGCGATGGAACAGACCGGTGTGACTTCGTTGAATCCGGGAACAGCCTGAATCGGCTGGGCCCAGTCGCGAAACGAATCGAACAAAATGTTGCTGATCAGCCAGCGGGCACCGTCGATGACCAAGACACCCTGTAACGCCGTACCAGCCAGAATGCCGATGCGCACCAGGGCAAGCTGGCGGCGGCCCTTGGGCAGGGTATGGATGATCGGCCAGAGGCCGTTTCGTCTGTCTTTGAATATGACCATGACGGCGGTCAGCATCCAGACGGCCAGACTGAGATCCGCAGCCAGGTTATGGAAATAAAGCAGAAAAGCCCGCGCTTGGACCGGTTGGAC
>JAAYLM010000042.1 GCA_012521915.1 Oscillospiraceae bacterium
AGGTAGTGGCCTGGGCTGGTGGCTTGCCATCAACATGCTCGCCGCGATCCGGGAGAAAATGGCACGTAACAAACTGCCTAAAGGACTGGCCGGACCAGGAATCGCTTTTATCATAACCGGCTTGATGGCACTGGCTTTCATTGGTTTTTCCGGTATCTTCAGCGTACAATGAGCAGCGGCCGGATCCAGGAACAAGCATGGGGCAACAGGAGCAGGTACTATGGTTTTGACGACAATTTTAAGCATATCCCTGATCAGCGTAACCTTGGCAGGCATGATCATTATTGCGGAGCATCTGCTGAATAATTATGGCGATTGCTCAATCGATATCAACAAAGGCGAAAAAATCCTGCAGGTCAAAGGGGGATCTTCCTTACTGTCATCATTGGCCGGTCAGGGCATCTTCATTCCATCGGCTTGCGGAGGCAAAGCCACTTGCGGCTTATGCAAAGTACAGGTTCTGGAAGGTGCCGGTCCTTTGCTGCCTACTGAAGCGCCTTATCTGGACCAGGCGGAACGAACGGCCGGTTACCGTCTATCCTGCCAGGTAAAAGTCAAGCAGAACCTGCAGATTCTGGTTCCGTCGGAGCTTTTCAACATTCAGGCTTACAAAACAAAAATTGTAAAAATAGACGAGCTTACTCATGACATCAAAGGCTTGCGGTTGCAATTGCTTGAGCCGGATCGCATTCGGTTTAAAGCCGGCCAGTATGTCCAGCTGTATACAAAACCGTACGGTAAGGTAAAAGACAGTGTTTTTCGTGCGTATTCCATGGCGTCGGTCCCTTCTGATGACCAGGCTGTTGAACTGATCGTCCGCCAGGTGCCGGAGGGTATCTGTACAACCTATGTGCATCAGGCGCTCAATGAAGGCGACGAGGTTCGCATCAGCGGACCTTATGGTGACTTTTATTTGCGCGGTAACTGTGAAGCGCTTATCATGATCGCTGGTGGCTCAGGGTTGGCACCGATTCGTTCTCTTATCCTGGATATCCTGGAAAAAGGACTTCCATACAAAATGACGTTCTTTTTTGGTGCGGTATCGCTGCGTGACCTCTATTATCTAGATTTTTTCAAGGACCTTGAAGACCGCTATGATCAGTTCAGATTTGTACCGGCCTTGTCGAAGCCGGATCCGGCAGACAACTGGCATGGCGAAACCGGTTTGATCACAGAAGTTGTCGCGCGTTTTGTTGAAGACGGATCCGGTAAAGAAGCTTATCTCTGCGGAAGTCCGGGTATGATCCAGGCTTGTCTGTCTGTTCTGCAGAAGAAAGGCATCACAGAAGATAAGATATTCTTCGATAAATTTTAAGTGATCAAGCAGGTCGCTCCAGGGCCGGTCTAGAAAATATTATACGAGTGGAGGCATAGAGATGAAACCGACACCAGCAGATAAGCGTATAGAAGACAACATGCAGCCCGGCAGCATCTCGGCAGAGGGGTTCCTGGGTCAGGATACGCGCAGTCTGGCCGATATTATCAGAGCGGATCAGATGGCCGTCTCCAAACTTGGCCTGAGCCACCAGCAGATCGCTGACCGGTTGCGTGAACTAACCGATCTGGGTAAGAAGGGATTGGGAAGTCCCATCGAACACGAAGGCCTGCTGATTGCCGTCGATGACTATAGAGGCATGATTCCCTGCCCTTTTCAGGATCGGATCAGCCATGACAAGAGGCTGACAACCTGCACCAGCCAGAAGGATGGCCTATCCATCCGTTGGTCAGATCTGAACGTCCACATGATTGAGGCACATGGATTTTATGAAGGTCTCGGATCTCCGTTCCGTGTTGACCCCCAGACTATTGCCGAGTTGCTCTTCACTTAATCGACGGCTTCACAGCAACGTCACAGGCATAGGACACATGCTCTATCAGCAATAAAAAACCGCCCTGCGTCAGAAAATCTGAAACAAGGCGATTCACAACATGGCCATAGGTATCGTACGGTTATTTACGCCGTTTGTCGCGGCCTTTTTTCTTGGCTCTGTTTGCGCTAAATAGGCTGACAACCGACATTACCTGAGTGACTATGTCAACGAGGCTGCTCACATTGAAGTGGGCATCGCGAGTACCCTTTCCACCTGAGCGGAAAAAGGAAGCCAGACCAGCACCGACAGACTTGACCGCGCCACCGACAGCTTCAACGCCACTGCGTGCTGTACCTGTTATCGTTTGTACATCACCCAGTACAGCAGGAACAGATTCTTTTGCCGAATCTGTCATGACAGACACATGGTCCATCACACCGTCCACTTTTTTCAGCAGATCAGGCAGTTGCCCGACCGTCTGGCTGACAGGCTCGTCAATCTTTTCCACCAGCTTGTTGATTCTTTTCATGGTACCGGCAAGCCTGGCCAGTACGATGATCAGATAAATGCCGAATACAATACCTACCAGAGCAAGCAAGCCCAGCAGAAGGTTCATGATATCAATCGTTATTGTTGTAGATGTCGCTAAAATATTCAGCAAGGCAATCCCTCATTTCTTCGCCGACACATAACCAGCCACTTTTCGGCGTTCATTACGGCTGCCGCAAGGATGATCTTAATCGTCGGTTTTTTCTTCCGTTTCTGCCTCAACAATCTCTTCAGCGGCATCAACAGCAGCTTTTGCAGCTTGCTTTCCGGTTTTGACATGTTCTTTGATCTCGGAAACTTTTTCTTTTGCCTGACCAATTTTTTCCTTAGCGATATCGCCTACGTGGTGTGCTGTTTCCTTGACTTTCTCAGCACCGATTTTCGCGCCTTCGCAAATGTCGGCACGGGTCTCCTTGCCGGATTTCGGAGCAAACAGAATACCGGCCATAGCGCCAATCACCAGTCCGGCTGTTAAACCTGCCACTGCGTTGTTGCGTGCACGCCTTTCGTACGTTCCATTCAATGCATCTCTGATTTCTTGGATCATTTGAAGTCCTCCCTTCAGTCTCGTCGTGTCCTGCTGTCAATGAGTCGGGTTGAAAACGGCATACAGCCCGACCGGGCAGGATAATTCAGTCCATAAAAAGATTATAACATGAATCGACAAGGCTGGCATATCGATATGTTACAGTAACCGCAAAGCATGCCCAAATACTTGATTTTGACACTTTTTCGGCCTGAATTTTATCTGGAGATGTCCGTTAGCCTGCGCTCAGTGTACGAGTAGCCAGATACCCACACCCAGTGTGGCTGCTGCGAAGATTAAGAAAAAAACAACCGTACCCCGATCCCCCATTATCTTGCGAAACAGGCGGATTTTGGCCATATCCCAGATGCTTGCCGGCTTTTTGATGGCGATATAAACGACAGCGGCCGCATAAAGAATCAGGACAAGACCCAGTAAAGCTAAACCGTTCATAGAAACCTCCTTTTATGTCTGAAATGGCGCATAACGCATGATCGTCCTCAAACCTAGTAAACCTCAAGTCAGACCAGGCCGCGCCGGATCCGTTTTTGCAGCAGCAAGTAGATGACCAAACTTATCAGTAGGATCAAGCCGCAGTTTTGCAGGACAAACGGCCACGTTGCCTGCTGAAGAAGGATCCCCTCGACCGCCCGGAATGCCCAGTAGTATGGTGACCAGTAAAGCAGTGGCAGCCATTTGTCCGGTAGAAAAACAGCACCAAACAAGGATCCCAGCAAGGGTAAAAACATGACTTTCATGGAAGAAATGGCTGTCATCTGGTTGTCGTTCCATACACCGAGCGCAAATCCCGCGATCATGCCAATCAGTGCGATTGAGAGAATAACCAGTGTGACCTTCAGATAATCGATTTCGGAAAAGCCCAGGATCAGCAGAATGGCGAAACCATGCACCACGGGTATAACAAAACCGAGAAGCCCTTTGCCGATGACATATTCACCGGGACTGACTGCAGCCACATTGATGGCGGCTAAAGTACGGTACTGTTTTTCCTCGACCAGACCAAGCATGACGATCATGCCGCCAAAGATTGAAACAAGCAACAAGATCATGTTGCTGCCATGCTGCAATAAGGGTGACAGCCGCCAGCCAAGATCAGTAACAGACATGGTGACCGGTAACGTGAAGTTCTGATTGGCTAATCCGTTCATAACAGACCGCACCAGCTCCAGCGATCCGGCAGCCTCATCTCCGGCTGCGATGATTTCAACATGATCCTCATTTTTGATCAAGGCAAAAACATCATCACTGTTTTTTACCCGTCTGATCAGCGCTTCACGGTCGATCGCACGCTCCACTGTTCCGAAAGACGCCAGTGTCTCAACCCATGCTGGATCTGCGGTGTCGGGAACCACAACATGGATCAGGCTGGCACCGGCATTGGGAATAAAAGCTTTCAGCAGAATTGCCAGAAAAAACGGGGCGATCAGGATATAAAGAATGGTGTAATCGCGAAGACCGCTTTTTAGATCTCGTCCGGCAATTGCCATGATACGTCGCAGCATGAAGCTCACCTCAGATCGTGATGGTTTTTTTGTATCGCCAGCTGGCCAGAATAAAAATAAGGATGGAAAGCAAGGCGAACAGGATGATGTTTCCGTATAGAAGGCGTGGATCCGGTTGCTGCAGGAAAACCTGCCTGAAGGCATATAAAAGGGGATACGAAGGCAGCAGCCGGATGAACAGGGGGGAGAAAGACGGCATAAAGTAGGAGACAGATGAGATCGACAAGCTGATGATGACCAGATAAAGCCAACCCATGGCTTTGGTGATGGAATCGAAAAAGCTGGCAATAAACAATCCCAGTACAGAACCAAAAGCATTGCTGACCAGCAGGAGCAGAATGAAAGGTAACATCCTGACCCGAAAGCCGGCGACGGCTAACGTCATGATCAGGCCGGTGATCAGTCCGGTCAGCATCAAAACGCCTACTTTACTGAGCAGATATTGCTCAATACGGCAGGTTGTGACCGCGAAAGCCTTGATCGTCCCTTGTTCTTTATCGAGAAAAACATAACTGGCAATAATGAACAAGCCGAGGAAGGCAGAATTCAGGACAAGAAAGACAGGCAGCAGGTGGATACGGGCATTCAGCTTTTCAGCATCCGGATCCATTATCGTCACTTTAGTCTGATCAACGAAATCCGGCATCTGGCTGGCAAAATCAGCCAGGAAGCCTTGCTGCAAAACGTTGACGAGCTGTTCTCCTTCATAGCCCTGCAGCACAAAGGCATAGTTGATTTTGCCATCCTTCATGGAGAGGTTCAGACCCGTTGCCGTCCGGTCTTTTTCCAGGGCATCCTTCACCTCGCCGGCATTTTCCAGAATGACAACGGCGTCATCATCTTCCACTTGTGCCAGTATGGATGTCCGCGCGGAAGCTGGCAAGGCCATGCTTAAGTATATTTTATTTTCGCTGCTGAATTCTTCAGGGACAACGAACAGCAGAACAGCGACAATTATGATGGCCATGACGATTTCAATATAAATGTAGAAACTGCGAAAGGACAAGATGAGATCTTTACGAAAGGTAGATAAGAGCTTCATCAGATCAACTCCCTGCCAGTCACCTTGATGAAAATTTCGTCAAGGGTTGCTTCTTTGGTATGCATGGTTTCAATCTCGTATTGCTCAATGATCTGCCGTAACCGTTCTTTCTCTGCTTCATCCACAAGTGACAGTGTCTCTGCTTGCGTTTCGCCATCGTCCTTAACCTTGTATTCGACCTGAACCAGCTTCCGTCCGTAGCGCAGCTTCAGATTTCGCGGCGTGTCAACCAGTTTCAGCTCGCCGTCTACTATAAATCCGATGCGGTCACTGAGCTGATCAGCCAGCATCATGTTGTGGGTCGTGAGAAAAATGGTTGTGCCGGCTGCTTTTTTTTCTTCTATGATCTCTTTGATCTGATTGGCAATGCCGGGGTCAAGACCGGTTGTCGGTTCATCAAGAAACCAGAGCTCAGGCTGGTTGATCATGCTGCGCGCGAAGGTCAGTCGGTGTTTCATACCCTTAGAAAAAGTTCCAGCCCTTTTATCAGCGACCTGTTCCAGACCAACCTGGTGCAGCAGGTCCATGGGGTCAAGGGTCGGGACATCAAACAGTCTGCGGTAAAAAGCAAGGTTCTCCCGGGCTGTCAGCTTGTCATAGACATTTGACTGCTCAAACGAAACCCCCACTTTGTTAAAGAGATGTCGGGTCATTTCACCCAGTCTGAAATCAGCTACTTGACCTGAACCTTGCTGCAGAGGCAGCAAGCCAGTGAGGATTCCCTGTGTCGTTGATTTGCCGGCTCCGGACGGACCAAGCAAGGCGAAAGTCTCACCTTTGGCAATACTGAAATTGACATCCTGTACGGCGTAGGCTTTGCTGTGTGCGTACTTGTAGAAAAGCCGGCTGACCTGGATCATAGGCGAAGTATCCTCTTTCATGTCATTTCCTCCTTCTGGCTGATTCCAGCGGCGATAAAATGAATCATCTTATCTACCGTTTCCATAAAGACCTCTTCGCTGGCTGGGTGCACGTTTTCCAGATAATAGTCCGATAGCAGCACATTCATCCGGGAGATCAGCCAGGCGTACAACTGTATATCAAGTCCAGGCCTCAAATCGCCCTGATCGATGCCTTTGCGGATCATCTCCTGCATAATCTGGTCAGAATGGTGTAGATTCTCTTGAACGAGTTCTTCGTAAACGGGGCTGTTGCGATCGCGCAGCAGTTGATCTCCGATTTTTTGCAGCCGCGGGTTTTCCCGGGTAAAACGCAAGCCTGCCTGATACAGCATGCGCAGCTGACTGAAAAAATCCGTTGAGCCAGAATCGTTCAGAACACTGGAGAAACTGGCCAGTTTTTGGGCGACAATCTGGTTGATCGTATGTTTGTATAAATCTTTTTTGTCATGGAAATATTGATAGAAGCTGCCCTTGGCGATATCCGCGCGTGCAACGATTCTGTTGATGCTGGCTGCTTTGAAGGCATGCTCCGTGAATTCATCGAGGGCGGCTTCCTCGATCCGGCGTGCTTTTTCTGGCGGCAGGTTGAAAAAAGTCGGTTTGGGCATGACGCTCCTCCTGTACTCTGCCATAAATGTGACTCTTCGGTCATATGACTCGATGGTCATATCATAAAACGCAACGTTGATTGTGTCAAGAGCGCTGCACCTGTTTTTTGATTTTGGACTTGTGCTATGATGAGAAGGCAGCTGATCATGGTTGCAGAGGAAGGGATCGCCCCTGAATCATCCGGTCAGGCTGCCAGTTAAACAATACAATGCACAAGAGATGGGTTCGCCAGGAGGCAAACTATGATGAATAAGCAATATGATGTAGTCGTTTGTGGTGGTGGTGTTGCCGGCATCGCGGCTGCGTTGGCCGCGGCAAGGGCAGGTGCCAGAACCTGCCTGCTGGAACGTGAGTATGCGTTGGGTGGTCTGGCGACACTCGGTCTGATTGTCATTTATCTGCCTTTGTGCGATGGCACAGGCGTGCAGATGTCAAGCGGTCTGGCAGAGGAATTATTGCGCCTTTCCATCCGATATGGCCCCGGCAACATCCCTCCAGCTTGGGCAGAAAGCGCGGCGGACAGGCACAGCAGAGCCGAGGCACGATTCAAAGTTCAATACCAGGCAGCTCCGTTTGTGCTGGCGGCAGAAGAGCAGCTGCTGGCTGACGGCGTCGATTTGCTTTACAGCGCTCAGGTTTCTGCCGCGGAAACCACTTCTGGCCGGCTGGACGCAGTCTGGATCGAGACCAAGCAGGGCAGGCAAAAGCTGAGCGGGCGTGCTTTTGTGGATGCGACCGGAGATGCCGATCTTCTTTATTTCGCCGGTGAATCGACTTTTGACGACGCGACGAACCGCCGTACTGCCTGGTATTTCAGTTACGATGGTTGTTCGCTGCGTCTCCATCAGCAGACAGATCCACTCTACAGTGATATTCCACAAGATAGCAGGCTGTACTCAGGAACAGATATTGAATCGATCTCGCAGCATTGTATTGACGGGCGCCGTATGATACTGAACCATATGCGTCACCTGCGGGCGACCGGCCATGAAGAGGCCTATCCGCTGATGATACCTGCCTTTCACGGCTTGCGCATGACACGGCGGCTTGATGGCGTATTCGCTTTCAGTGAAGCCTTGCATGACCATGTCTGGTTTGAGGATGCCATCGGCATGATCGGCAACTGGAAAAAAAGCGGTCCACGCTACAGCATCCCGTATCGGAGCTTATGCGCCTGTCACACCAACCTTTATGCAGCCGGCCGGTGTACCTGTGCTGATAAAAGCGGCTGGGATCTGACCCGGGTTATCCCCACCTGTGCTGTAACGGGTGAAGCAGCGGGGGCAGCGGCCGCTCTGCAGGCACGCTGGGGACAACGGCCGGATCATGGCAAGCTGCAGCAGCATTTAAGCGATCAGGGCGTTTTGTTGGATGAACGCCTGTTCAGCCGCCAGGAGATGCTATAAAAGCTTTTCATCAAGTGTTGCAAATCTGCTGGCTGCCCGATCCGGCCAGATCTTTAACCACTTCCGCTGCAATGATCAGACCGGCGACCGAGGGCACAAAGGCCACACTGCCGGGACTGTTGCGTCTGGGAAATCCATCTTCGGCAACTTGTTCGTCGCGGAGCGGCTGTAGAGGCTTTTCCCGTGAATAGACGACTTTCAGCGCATTGATCTGGTGCTGGCGCAACTGTCTGCGGATGATCCTGCTGAGCGGGCAAACCTCAGTAGCATAGATGTCAGCGACTTCAAATTGCGTCGGATCAAGTTTATTTCCGGCACCCATACAGCTGATGATGGGCAAGCCCAAAGCTTTGGCTTTGATGATAAGGCTGATTTTGGCTTCCACCGTGTCAATTGCGTCCACCACATAGTCCAGATCCGGCGTCAGCAGTCCTTGCGGGTCCCCTGGCAGAAAATTTTGAAGATGCGCTTCAACATGTGTCAACGGGTTGATACTGAGCACACGATCGCTCATGACCTTGACTTTAGCTTGTCCCAGTGTATCCACTGTGGCATGAAGTTGTCGGTTAATGTTGCTTTCTTCGATATAATCATGATCAACGAGCATCAGGTGGCCGACACCGCTGCGGGCCAATGCTTCAACAGTGAAGGAGCCAACGCCGCCGATGCCGAAAACGGCGACTTTGCTGCAGCGCAGGCGTTCCATGCCTGCCTTTCCCAGCAGCCATTCTGTTCGTATAAAAGGGTTATCCATCATGAGTTCCATCCTATCTTAAACAGGAGGCCGGGTGCGGCCGATAAAAGAGTTATCCATCATAAGCACGATTCTATCTTAAACAGGAGGCTGGGTGCGGCCGATCGCGATCAGCACTCAGTATAAAGGATTTTCTTTTTTCTGTCTGCATGATTCTGACCTGACGTTACAGAACCATCCATGCAATGAGGCGGTCCTCCATCGCCGAAGGCTGAGTTGACAGTCCGTTCAAGTCATGGCATTATTTCGATAGTGTGATTGCGTGCTAAAGTGATGTTGATATGCGTGCGTCTGATCCGGTTCTTTGCCGCGGTGCACCTGACTGCCGCCGGATATGCCGATGCCGCGTGGATATCTATTTCGCGCCCGATGATACTGAAACAGATGCTTGGAGGATATGGACATGAAGAGAGTTTTAGCCGTTTTACTGGCCTTATTGCTGGTGCTTTCACTGGGTGCCTGCGCACAGGGCAACACAGGTGAAGATGAGACTGCTTTCACCTTGAAGGTAGGTTTTGACGCGGATTATCCGCCGTTTGGCTTTGTGAATGAAGCGGGTGATTATGACGGATTCGATCTGGCTTTGGCTGAAGAAGCCTGCAAACGCCTGGGCTGGAAGATGGAGAAGACAGCCATCGTCTGGGATTCAAAAGACGCCGAGCTGGATTCCGGCAACATCAACTGCATCTGGAATGGCTTTACAATCAATGGCCGGGAAGATGATTATACCTGGACGGTCGGTTACTACGACAACAGTATTGTCATGGTGGTTCGTGCCGACAGCGGTATCGAGACACTGGCTGATCTGGCCGGTAAAGTCGTCATCACCCAGGCTGCTTCGTCAGCTTTGATGGCTCTGGAAAATGATCAGGTTGAATTAAAAGACAGTTTTGCCAGCTTGCTGGAAACAGCTGATTATAACGCTGCCTTTATGGAGATGAACGCCGGAGCGGTTGATGCGATAGCGGTTGATGTGGGCGTCGCCAATTATTACATGGCCAGCCAGGCCGGCAGTTATCTGATTCTGGATGAGGATGTGTCATCTGAAGAATATGGTGTCGGTTTCAAAAAAGGTGATACCGCTACAATGTACGCTGTTCAAGGTGCTTTGCTGGAGATGGCCGCAGACGGTACCATGCTGGAAATTGCTGAAAAATATGCTGACAAAGGCTTGGTGGTTGACAGCCTGGTACTGCCGCACGCTTTCAGATAAACAACGAAAACAACTGTAGTGTGTTCGCCGGATGTTAGCTTATGTGACGGCGCAACCGCTTATTTTGCCAAGAGTGACACGGAAGGCAAGACCGATCTGCCAGGGCGGGTAAATCCCGCCCTTTCCGTTTACCCCGGGAGGTGTACGGATGACTCTGGAAACGATCATCACCCAATTGGGTACAGGCCTGCTAAAATCCATTCTTATTTTTGTCCTGACCCTGCTGGGATCGCTGCCACTTGGTCTGCTGGTGGCTTTTGGCCGCATGTCGCACTGGACCCCACTGCGAAGCCTGACCGGCAAAAACAGAGGCAGTCTGTTACGCTGGCTGGCTGAGCTTAAGCCTGTGCAGATGTTGGTAAAACTTTACATCTCCTTTATGCGCGGAACACCATTGATGCTTCAACTCATGGTTGTATATTTCGGTCCTTACTACCTGCTGGGTCTCAACATCGGACAGAACTACCGCTTTTATGCCGTAATTATCGGCTTTGTCCTCAACTATGCTGCTTATTTCGCAGAGATATACCGTTCTGGCATTGAATCCATGCCGGTCGGTCAATACGAGGCTGCGGCTGTTCTCGGGTACTCACGCGCGCAGGCTTTTTTTAAGATTATCTTACCGCAGGTGATTAAACGCATTCTGCCGTCTATCACCAATGAAGTCATAACGCTGGTCAAAGACACGTCTTTGGCATTTGCCATCTCATATACGGAAATGTTTACCATAGCCCGTAGAATCGCTTCTTCCCAGGCAACTCTGATGCCGTTTGTCGTGGCAGGTATATTCTATTATATCTTTAATTTCTTCATGGCTTGGCTCATGGAGCAGTGCGAGAAGAAATTCAGTTACTTTAGGTGAGGACAAAGCTATGAATGTGCTTGAACTGAACAACATCAGAAAGAGTTTCGGCGACTTGGAAGTATTGCGGAATATAACCGTTACCGTCGCTAAAAGTGAAGTGGTCGCGATCATAGGCCCGTCCGGTTCAGGTAAGTCAACGCTGCTGCGTTGTGCCACGATGCTGGAAACGATCGATTCTGGTGAAATCAAATACCTGGATGATTATGCAGCCCGTACCGGACCTGATGGACATGCTGTTTACAGCGATGCTCAGACCATGCGGCGAATCCGTGGCTGTTACGGTCTGGTTTTTCAAAATTTCAACCTGTTTCCGCATTACTCTGTCATGAAGAATGTGACTGATGCTATGATATCTGTCCAGAAGCGCACTCGTGATGAAGCCTGTACTGAAGCACTCGAATTGCTCAAAAAAATGGGTTTGTCAGATAAAGCTGACAATTATCCTTATCAATTATCCGGAGGACAGCAACAACGCGCATCCATCGTTCGGGCTCTTGCACTGAAGCCCGAAGTTCTTTTTTTCGATGAACCGACATCAGCCCTTGATCCAGAGCTGACCGGTGAGGTCCTGAAGGTCATTCGCGGCCTTACTGAAGAGAATATGACGATGGTCATTGTGACGCATGAAATGCAGTTTGCCCAGCATGTCGCTGATAAGGTCTATTTTATGGATGAAGGTGTCGTGATCGAACAGGGAACACCGGATGACGTTTTCAACCGCTCCAGTCAGGATCGAACCCGGCGTTTTCTGGAAAGATACAACCAGTAAACGGAACCGGACATGCTGATACTTGCTTGTCTGCGGCCTATATGATAGATTGCCTTTAGATTATGTAAATCAGGAAGGCGGATTTTCATGAACCTACCTGCCATATTGATCCCGGCTTACAAGCCGGATGATAAAATGATCGCATTAATTCGTGAGCTTGTTGGTATGGGTTTCGAGCATATTATGGTGGTGAACGACGGCAGCGGGCTTGAGTTTGAAGCCTGTTTTGCCGAAGCGGAAGCCTTGGGTTGCCACATGGTGCGTCATGCGGTCAATATGGGAAAAGGCCGTGCCTTGAAAACAGGAATCAATGAAGCGATGCTGATCAGATGGCATGAGCAAGGTATCATCACCGCCGACGCGGACGGACAACACCTGCCAGGTGACATCTACCGTGTTGCACAGGCCATGCAGGAAAACCCGGCTGCTCTGGTTCTCGGTGTCCGCCGTTTCACCGGCAAAGTCCCCATACGCAACCGCATGGGCAACATGATCACCCGCGGGGTCTTCGCGCTGGTGAATGGACACGGCATCATGGACACTCAGACCGGCCTTAGAGGCCTGCCCAGGCAGCACATGGACCTGATGCTGGCTTTGAAGGGTGAACGTTATGAATATGAAATGAACATGCTGCTGGAAGCAAAACCAAACGATATAAGCATGGTGCAGGTACCTATTGATACGGTCTATATTGAAGGCAACAAGTCTTCCCATTACAACCCTTTAGTTGATTCTGTCCGCATCTATGCCCTTATCTTACGCTATATCCTTTCCTCACTGTTTGCCGGTATTGTCGACTATGGCGTTTTCGCCCTGTTAATCAGCAGAGTGCCCGGCTTGCTGATTGAAAGCTTCGTGATCGCCAGGCTGTGCAGCTCACTCGTTAATTTCCTGATCAACCGTAATATTGTCTTCCGCCAAAAAGCGACCGTTGCCAACGCAGCAGTTCGTTATTATCTACTGGTTGTCGTGGTTATTCTGGCCAGCTCCGGTTCCATCTGGGTGCTTTCAAGCGTGCTTGGACTGAATCATTATCTGGCAAAAATCATAACGGACGTTGTGCTCAGTCTGTTCAGCTTTGTGATGCAGCGGGAGTTTGTCTATCGTTCATCCTCGAAGATCAAGATTTTCAAAAATCATCAGGTTTCTGGGGCTGGAAAATCTACTGACTAGCCTCGGCTTTCTGGCAAGGCGGCATGATAGGGATTACCTGAACCAGATCCCCGAATATGCATTGGGATAAGTCAGCAGAATCGTACGAGATGTCTGTGAGAGCGGGGAATAGATGCATGTTGGATCAGCTCACTGTCAGGACAATCAGTTCGCTGGAAAAAGTATTCCTTGACCGGCCACCGCGTCAGGATTATCAGCGGGCGTCGATATTGCGCAATGAACGTTTCTCCTTTCAAATAGCCTATATGGCAGAAGAAGGCTGGCTGCCGAATGCCTGTGTGATTGCTTTTTCCGTGGACAGTGACCTGAAAGACAACATCACCATTTACCGGACCGTGCAGGTTCCCTGCTTGTTGCCCGCTTATCCGCGTTTTGATGACGGCTACGAACGTACCCAACCAGGTTTTTATCCGGATCGGCTGGAAAGAGCTGCTGACCAAACGGTCAAAATCCTGCTGGGCTGCTGGCAGACGCTCTGGATCAGTGTCCAGGGAGACTCGTTGCCGCCAGGTGAGCATAAGATCAAACTTATTTTCTGGAAGAAGCAGCATACGGGTGAGAAGCTGGCAGAGGCAACCTTTTTCCTTAAGGTCCTTGATGTTGATCTGCCGGTACAGACACTGGTCTATACCAACTGGTTTCACGCGGATTGTCTGGCCTCGCTCTATCGGTGTCCTGTATTTTCACCTGAACACTGGAACCTGATGGCATCTTACATCGAGATGGCCGCTCAATTCGGCATGAACATGATTTTAACCCCCTGCTTCACGCCGCCGCTGGACACCGCGGTGGGTGAGGAACGCCTGACCGTGCAGCTTGTCCAGGTCGAGAAGAAGGAAGACACATACATTTTCGACTTCAGCCTGCTTGAACGCTGGATGGATCTTTGCCTGCAAAAGGGTATCCGCTACTTTGAACATGCACACCTGTTTACACAATGGGGTGCACGGCATGCACCCAAGATCATGGCGCGGGTCAACGGACAGGAACAACAGATTTTCGGCTGGGAGACCGACGCGCTTGGTCAGACATACCGCTTATTTATTCAGCAATATCTGCCTGCCCTGCGTTGTTTTCTAGAGAATAAAGGTGTCCTCGGCAATTTTTATTTTCATGTTTCCGATGAGCCCCAGCTCAGTCATATCGAGCACTATGCCGCTGCCCGGCAGATGCTCAGGGAAGGCCTTGGCAATCATCAGGTTTTGGAAGCCATTTCAGAATACGCTTTTTATGAACAAGGCCTGGTGGATATCCCGATTCCTGTTACCAGCTGTGTTGAGCAGTTTGTCGGTAAAGCAGCTCAATTGTGGACCTACTATACGGGCTTCCAGAGTTTTCAGCTGGCTAATCGTCTGATTGCCATGTCTTCGCGACGCAACCGCATCCTGGGCACCCAACTGTATCGACATAATATCAACGGTTTTCTGCATTGGGCGTTCAATTTTTATTATGCGACACTCAGTCGCAAGGTCTGTGACCCTTACAGGACCACGGATGCAGATGGTGAGTTTCCTTCAGGCACTGCCTTTATGGTGTATCCTGGGTCAGAAGGGCCTGTTCCGTCATTGCGTCTTTTTGTTTTTCACGAAGGCCTTCAGGACATGCGGGCCATGCAGCTGCTGCAAACATTGACAAGCAGGGATGAAGTCCTTGAATTGCTTGATGGCTGCTTCGGCACAACAGGATTCAGAGATAGCCCGCACAGCGATGATATCTTATTGCATCTGCGGGAAAAGATCAACCGGAAGATTGCTGAACGGACAGAGCGGCCAGAGGAGCTGGCTGTAAGTTGTAAATAATTTTTGCTGATGATATAATCGTTGTGAAAATAAATTTCAGACCTTCTTTTTCAGGAGGTTCAATATGTGAGGTATAAACCTTCGTCAATTCAGTCAGCTGTTTTTGCGGCCAGCTGCTTCAATAGCATGTTTGGGTAACCGCGGGCAAGTCCGGTTCACAGGAGAGACATATGAAGCATGAAGTATCGCTTGACGGGTTATGGGACCTGTACTTCGGAGATGAAGACGGTTCAGTAATATGCAATGCCGCTCAGGCTACAGACAAAGGTTTTCGGCATATCCCGGCGTCTGTACCCGGGAATGTAGAGCTGGATCTGTTTCGCGCCGGTCTGGAAAAAGATGTTTTTCTGGCTGATCATGTTCTAGATTATGAAAAATATGAATACAGCAGCTGGCTGTTCACCCGCACCTTTACCGCTGACCGATCACAAGAAGGAAGACAGGTTCTCTTGTGTTTTGCTGGTATCAACACATTCAGCAGAATCTGGCTGAACGGCTCCCTGGTCGGCGAAACCGGCAATATGCTGGTGCCGCACCAGTTTGACATCACAGCAGCGATCCACTGGCAAGGAGAAAACGTACTGTCTGTTTTTATCCGGCCGTCTATGAACCAGGCACGTCAAATGACCTACTCAGCAGCCGTACGCGGTGCAGAGCACAGTGATGAGATGACCAGGCTGCGCATGCCGCCGCATAGTTTTGGCTGGGATATCATGCCGCGCCTGCTGTCAGCCGGACTTTGGCGACCGGTGACTTTACTATACAGGGACAGAACTTTCCTTGACGATGTTTATCTTGTGACGGTCGGTGCCGCCACGCAGCGGGCACGCTTGCGCCTGGTTTATACCTTTCACAGTGATCAGCAACGCCTGCCCCGGTATCGGGTCGTTCTGCAGGGCCGCTGTGGCCAGCAGCATTTCCAGGCCGAGCAAACCACCCATTTCATCAGCAATGCCCTGTATGTGGATGTCGACCAGCCGCAACTGTGGTGGCCGCGTGGCTATGGCGGACAACCGTTATATGCGATCACCCTTGAACTTTGGCAGGAAGACTTGCTTTGTGATCAGCGTACATTTTCTTTTGGCATCCGGACAGCAACGGTTGATGCCAGTTTTGAACGTGATAAGACTCAGAGATTTCAGGTGCTGGTCAATGGACGCCCCGTGTTTATACGGGGCAGCAACTGGGTTCCGCTTTCAGCCCTGCACAGCCAGGATGAAAACCGCTTGCAGCAAGCCATTGAGATGGCTTATGGCTGCGGCTGCAATGCCCTGCGCTGCTGGGGCGGCAATGTCTATGAATCGGAAGCTTTTTATCAGCTCTGCGATGAAAAGGGCCTTCTAGTCTGGCAGGATTTCAGCATGGCTTGCTCCGGCCAGCCATCGGATGATGCTTTCGCGCGGATAATCGAAGAAGAAGCCACGGTTGTTGTCAAAGCCCGACGCAACCATCCCTGCCTGCTTTTATGGGCCGGAGACAATGAAGTTGACTCATCAGCATATATGGCCTATCCCAAGGGCTTTGCCCGCTACAACCGTATCACGAGGGAGATTTTACCCCGGGTGGTTGCTGCCCATGACCCGCTGAGGTATTATCTGCCTTCTTCGCCTTACATGCCTGCCGATTATGATCACGCCTGGCAGGGTCCGGAGCAGCACCTGTGGGGGCCGCGTGATGATTTTAAAGGCGATTTTTACCGCTTGAATACAGCCGTTTTCGCCAGTGAAATCGGTTACCACGGCTGTCCCTCCGTCTCTTCGTTGAAAAAATTCCTGACAGATGATGAACTCTGGCCTTTCAGCGGCAGCCGTCAATGGCTGGTGCACAATAGTGAACGTCCTTTATACAGGCGAGGCTACGATAGAAATGAGCTGATGGCCAAACAGGTGGCGATCCTGTTTGGTCATGTCCCGGAAGTTCTGGATGATTTTGTCCTGGCTTCCCAGATATCTCAGGCCGAAGCCAAAAAATTTTTCATTGAGCAGTTCCGCATGCGGAAAGGCGAAAAAACCGGTCTGATCTGGTGGAATGTTCTGGATGGCTGGCCACAAATATCTGATGCGGTGGTCGACTATTACTTCACACCGAAACTCGCCTGGCATATCATCAGGCGAAGCCAGCAGGATGTGCAGCTGATGATCTCTGAATATGATGCCTGGAAGCATACCTTGATCGCGGTCAACGACACCTTCCTGCCTGTTGACGGGGAATATCGTGTCGTCGCCCATGATCGCGGTGCTTGTGTGCTGAAGGGAAGCTTCCAGCTGCCTCCTGACAGTCGGATGGAAATCGCCGGTTTTCCGGCCAACCCCTCACAGCAGCAGCTTTATCTGATTGAATGGCAGGTCGGCGGCCAGACGTATCACAACCATTATATTGCCGGTCGTTATCCTTTCAGCTTGTCAACGTTCCGTGGCTGGTTGCAGGCTATTGCCCGTCTGGATCCTGTTTTCAGCCTGAACTGAACCGATCCATCGCCTGCCTGGTGCGTAAAGAGTTGCGATCAGGTTGCTGCAGCAGATTAAAAAAATAGATCAGGAGTGTGTGTGGATGGAAAAAATACGTGTTGGTCTGGTTGGTTGCGGTGGTATCGCCAACGGCGCGCACCTGCCGCCCATGCAGGCTGCCGATGGTGCTGTTGTAACCGCACTTTGCGATCTTGACCCGCAGCGGCTGCACACGACGGCAGACAAATACAAGATCGCCGGGTCCTATCGTTTTCTCGACTATCATGACCTCGTGGCCAGTGATGTTGTCGATGCGGTGGACATCTGCACACCTAACAACAGCCATTGCCCGATCGCCATGGCCGCTGTTGCGGCAGGAAAACCATTTTGTGTGGAAAAACCGGTCGGTGTGCATGCCTTTGAAGCCAAAGAACTCCTGGCGGTCACCGAGGCAGCCGGTCTTCCCGCTATGGTCTGTTTTTCCTATCGTTTTAAGCCGGCGGTCCATTATGCCCGCCGTTTGCTGGAAGAAGGAAAAATCGGCCAGGTTATCAGTGTCTATGCCCAATACCTCAAAGCCAGTGCCTTTATGAAAGGCCGGCGTCTGGACTGGCGGTTTGTCCAAGAGGTTGCCCGTTACGGCGTGTCAGGAGACCTGGCGGTGCACATGATTGACCTGCTGGCTTACCTTATCGGTGATTTCAAGGCTGTCTGCGCCCAGACCGGTATTGTCGTCAAGGAGCGTCTGCGTCTCGACAAAGATGAGCTTGCCCCGGTTGACACAGATGATTACTGCAACTTTCTTGCCGAGCTGCAAGGTGACATTCCGGCTTCTTTCGGGATCAGCCGCTGCGCCATAGGCAATGCGAACCATATCGTGGTTGATCTTTATGGCACAAAAGGTTGCATACGCTTTGACCTGAACAAAGATGATGAAATACAGCTTTGCATCGATGACGGTACGGGAAAAGACTTGTCGATGGAAACCATAAAAGTGCCTCGGGACGGCGTGCCCAAACAGATGCAGAGTTGGATTGACCTGATCCGGCAAAAGCCGCCGGCCTGCATACCGACCTTGAAGGATGGCGTGGCCTGCCAGTCTGTGCTGGATGCCTTGCTGGAGTCGGCAGATAAAAAGCAATGGGTTAAGCTTTGATACTATGGGAAAAGAGGGGTTTCCATGTCACTGGTGACGACGAAGCAACTGATCAGCAAAGCAGAGGCCGTCGGTTTCGCCATCCCGGCTTTCAATGTGTACAATCTGGAAACACTGGCTTGCGCCATAGAGGCAGCCGTCTGTGAACAGGCCTGTGTCATCATCCAGATCTATGATCGGCTCTTTACCGGGGATGGACTGGGCAGCCGGGTGGCAGAACTGGCATGCGCCATGGCTTGTGACACGACTGTGCCGCTGGCTGTAGCACTGGACCACGGCAGCTGCCGTGACACCGTGATTCGTGCTTTGCGGGCTGGCTGTACGGGGATTATGTATGATGGATCGACCCTGGATATCTCTGAGAATAGGGCCCAAACCAAAGATATTGTTCAGCTCTGCCAGGCTTGCGGTGTCTCTGTGGAAGGAGAACTGGGGCATATCGGTTCGGCTGCGCTGGGAGAAGAAGACCAGGCCTGCACACCTGCCGAAGAAGCTTTAGCCTTTTATGAGCAGACTGGTGTGGACCTGTTAGCCATCATGGTCGGATCAGCGCATGGGCTGTACAAGAAAAAACCTTCTCTGAAAATGGATTTGATTCAGACCGTCCATCAGCAAGGCGCTGTACCACTGGTCCTGCATGGCGGTTCAGGCATTCCGGATGAGCAGATCAGGAAGGCTGTCGGGGCAGGTATACGCAAGATCAATTACGCAACAGACGTGAATCTGGCTCTGCTGCAGGCGATGGCCGGCCAATTTACCAATGACCAATGGTCTTATGCGCTGGATATTTTTATGCGTAAACCAATGGAGGCTGCCAAATCTTTTATGATGAGTCGAATTCGACTGCTGGGAGCTGCAGGCTCAGCATGCCATTGAAGGGGATCAGCCGCATGACAGGCAAAAACGCAGATTGGTTGCACAAGGGCAGTTGTCAGTGTCCAGGCAAGGCCGCCATCCCGGTGATCGGTATCGGCGGATCGCTGTTTGACACTTTTTTTATGGTTGATCGATTTCCAGATGAAGACAGTAAAATCAGAGCAACCGAAACATGGAGCCAGTGTGGCGGCCCGGTGGCCACCGCAATGGCGGCCGTAAGCCATCTGGGCACACCCAGCGCATTCGCAGGATCCATGGGCAGCGATCCGCCAGGACAGGCCATGATCGACGATTTAAAAATCTATGGTGTAACAAATGAAGGCATTAAGATCCGTTCTGGCTGCCAGTCGGCTTCCAGCATGATTCTGGTCAATAAGGAAAGGGCAACACGCACGATCATCTGGAGCCCCGGTAATGCCGCATCGCTTCACCCGGACGAACTGCCCCGGTCATTGCTTGATCAGGCCCGTGTCCTGCATGTTGATGGCCTGCAGACAGAGGCAGCCCAGGCAGCAGCACGCCATTTCCGGTCAGCGGGCAAGATCGTGTCCATGGACGCGGGCAGCTTTCATCCTGGTTATGAGCAGCTGCTGGCCTTGACGGACTGGCTGATCTGCGCTGAATCGTTTGTGCTGCGCCAGACCGGTGCCGCAAACGCTGAAGAGGCAGTGCGCAAAATCTTCCGGCAGTATCATCCGGTGGTGGCCGCAGCAACACAAGGCAGCAGCGGAGGCATCTGGACCGTTGACGGTTCCTCGGTTTTCCGCTATCAGCCATTTCCTGTCAGTGCAGTTGATACGACCGGAGCAGGTGATGTTTTCCATGGGGCTGTTCTCTATGCCCGGCTGCTGGGTTGGGACTGGCCGCGGGTTTTCACGTTTGCCAGCGCAGCAGCTGCACTTAAATGCACCCGGCCAGGCGGACGGGCAGGCATGCCAACCCGTACTGAAGTGGATGCCTTTCTACACGCACAGCAAGGGGCAGGCCTATGAAATACTTGCTGGGACTGGACCTGGGCAGCGGATCGGTGAAAGCGACACTCATCGATCTGCATGGCTACTGCGTGGCGGTGTCCGCAAATGAGTATGCGACATATTATCCTCAGGATGGCTGGGCTGAACAAGAACCTGAAGAATGGTACAACGCAGCTGTACGCACCATCCGCGGACTGCTGGCGGCCAGCCGGGTCAATCCGGGTGATATTGCTGCTCTGGCTGCCGATGCGGCCACCCATACTGCGGTGTTGCTCGCTTCCGGTGATAAACCGCTGAGAAGAGCGACCTTCTTGACCGATCAGCGCCGCGCATCCCAGGCTTCCTGGTTGAACGGGCACTATGGCGACATCTTGAGACAGCAGACCTGCAACACGGCCACATCTGTCTGGACATTGCCCCAGTTGATGTGGCTGAAAGAGAATGAGCCGGATATACTCACCCGGACGCGGCTTGTCTTGTTCGCTAAAGACTATTTGCGCTTCCGCTTGACCGGTGATCGTTCAACGGATCGCATTGATGCCATGGGCAGCCTGTTCTATGACACCGAAGCTCAAAACTGGTCAACGGTTTTAGGTGCTTTGACCGGGCTTGCCGAGGATTGTTACCCCACAGTTCGTGAGCCGACAGATCTGGCTGGTTTCATTACTGCGGAAGCTTCAGCCGCAACAGGACTGGCTGCCGGCACAGCCGTGATCACAGGTACGACAGACACTGCGATGGAACTTGTGGCGGCCGGTGCGGTCTGTCCGGGACAATCTGCGGTGAAACTGGCGACAGCGGGACGGTTTTACCACATAAGCGACTACCCCTGTCCCAATCCCTACCTGATCAACTACCAGCATATCATACACGGAACCTGGTATCCTGGCGCGGCGACGAAAGCCAGCGCCTCGAGTTTTCGCTGGTATCGCGACACGTTTGCCCGTGATATACCGCTCTCAAGCGGCCAAAGCAGCTACAATCTTCTGGACAAAGCGGCTGCGGCGATCAAACCTGGGTGCGCCGGGCTGTTTTTTCACCCCTACCTGCTGGGTGAGCTGACACCCTACAATGATGCCAGTCTGCGCGGAAGTTTTGTCGGCGTAACCATGCGTCATACGCAGGCCCACTTTACCCGCGCGGTTCTGGAAGGCGTGGCCTTTTCACTGCGCGATTGCTACGCGGTTCTGGCTAAAGAAGGGCTGGCGCCAGATGATGCCCGCATCATAGGCGGTGGAGCGGCCAGCCCCCTCTGGCGCGGTATCGTCGCCGATATTTTGGGGATACCGCTTGATAAGCCGGAGAACGATGACTCTTCGTTTGGCGCCGCTTTGATCGCCGGAGTGGGCTGTGGTCTTTTTCCTTCTGTTCAGGCTGCTGTAGCAAGATGTGTCCGTATGGCCAGCCGGACAGAACCGGATCCGGCCCGGCACAAACAATATGAGCCGTACTACCGCTATTATCAAACGATCCATGACGTACTGGCGCCGGTTTACCGGCAGGATTATCCCGTAACATAGAACAGGGCAAATACAGAGCAACGATCAAAAAGTTTTGCCTGGAAACCAATTCATGCAGGAGCACAGCAAGGAGGTCTGACCATGAATCTACTGAAGCATTACACGGGTGGCTATGGCTGCAGCAAGGTGGCCGGCGGCGAAGACGCCACCCTGATGCAGCTGAAGCTGGACTTTTTAAGACTGCAGACAGGCACGAACTGGCAAGGAAGCAGTGGTGGCTATGAAATTGCCCTGGTGATCATGGGAGGACGGATTACGTTGCAAGCCGGTGATTTTTCCTGCGCGAACATCGGCAAACGCAAACATGTCTTTGATGGTAAGCCGTATGTTGTCTATCTGCCGGTTGACCAGGACTACACAATCAGCTGCCTGGAAAACTGCGAAATCGCGATCTGTGGTGCGGCCTGCACTGAGAAGCTGCAGCCTTTTCTGGTAACGCCTGATGACATCCCGCTCGGTGTGGCCGGCGTTCTCAACTGGAAACGTGATCTGTACAACCTGATCGATGAGCGTTTCGCAACCAGCCGATTATGCATTGGCGAAGCCTTTAACCATCCGGGCAACTGGAGCAGTTATCCTCCGCATAAACATGATCGCAGTGATCTGCCCATTGAAGGCGTCATGCAGGAAATTTACTTTTTTCGTTATAATCTACCTCAGGGTTTCGGTTTTCAGAGTGTCTACACAGATGACGGATCGATAAACGAGACGTATCGTGTCATGAGCAATGACGCCGTTGAGGTGCCCCGCGGTTATCATCCTTATGTCTGCGCACCCGGATACTATGGGTATATGCTTTGGCTTATGGCTGGTGAAAAACGTGGTTTCTACCGGCGTACAGCACCGGAGCATGCATGGATCGACGCACTGGAAGTCGTAGAGAAAAAGGCCCATCCCTGATGGCGCCGGATGATATTGAGGAGCGAATATGCGATTCGATAAAAATTCATTTTTCAGCACCATGATTCTCACAGAGCTTGAAGACATTGTTGGTCGTGATAATCTGCACCTGGCTACGGCAGAAAAAATCAGCCATGCTGTTGATTATTACTGGGGGCCGCGTGTCTGGGCAGACCGCGGCAAAATACCAGAACAGCCGGATGTGGTTGTTTATCCGCAAAGCACGGTTCAGGTGTCGGAGCTTGTTAAAGTTGCCGCTCAGCATCGGATACCGGTTACGCCGTGGGGTGGCGGTGCAGGATCGCAGGGCGGTGCGCTGCCGGTCAGAGGCGGCATCATCGTCGACATGAAAAAAATGTGCAAGGTGACAGAGATCAATACCAGCGCATACACAGCGACGGCTGAAGCAGGGATTATCCATCAGGATTTTGAATGGGCAGTCAATGAAAAGGGTTTTTCAACCATGCATTTCCCGGCTTCAATCGGCTGTTCGACCCTGGGTGGTTTTCTGGCACACAGGGGAACGGGTGTTCTTTCTACAAAATATGGCAAAATTGAGGATCTTGTGGTCAACCTGGAAGTGGTGCTGGCAAATGGCGATATCATACAAACCCTGCCTGTGCCGCGCAATGCTTCAGGACCTGATCTCAACCAGATTTTCGTTGGTTCAGAGGGGACGCTGGGGATTATAACCAAGGCGACGATGAAGATTTTCGATGAACCGGAAGCCCGGAAATACTGGGCTTATCTTTTTTCCAACATGCATGATGCCCTCGAGGCCGGAAGAAAGATTATGACGCGCCGCCTGCAGCCCTGTGTCATCCGCCTCTATGACGAAGCCGAGACGGTCCACCAGATCCAGCGGGTATTGGGAATAGAGAAACAAGGCGCATATCTGGTTTTCGGTTTTGATGGCTATGAGGACATCGTCAATTTCCAACTGCGTCATGCCCGTGATATCTGTGAGGAAACAGCGATTGAAGATCTGGGTAGCGAATGTGGCCAAAAATGGTGGGATAACCGCTATAAGTTTTTCTACCCGCCTTACATTATGGATTTGCCGGAGGCTTTTGGCACGATGGATACCGTTGCCACCTATGATAAGGTGGAGGACATCTATATTGGCATGAAACAGGCAGCCGAGCAATTTCCGGGAACCCGCTTCATCGCGCATTTTTCCCACTGGTATGAATGGGGCTGCATGATGTATGACCGATTTATCGTTGATCCTGCCTTTGTACCGGATGAACCGGCTGAGGCACTGGCTTTGTACAATCGCATCTGGTACACCTGCATCCGGGTTGCTATGGAAAAGGGCGGTGTTCTCAATGAGCACCATGGCGTTGGACTGAAAATGGGCTACCTGATGCGCGAGCAATACGGGCCGGCATTCCAGGTGATCCAGAAACTGAAAGACGCGCTCGATCCCTATCGCATCATGAATCCCGAGAAGATGGGCCTTTGAGGAGAAAAGACATGAAAATCAGTCAGGAAAACACCATTGACCGCTGCCGTTTCTGCTTTATGTGTCGCCATGTTTGTTCAGCGGCGAGGGCGACGCATATTGAAAGCATAACACCGCGCTCCCAGGGTCTGGTGATGTCCTTGATCAACCGGGGCGCGGCCGTTGCGGGTCCTGATGTGGTCGCCAATGTCTATAACTGCACGCAGTGCCGCTGGTGCCGGGAATGGTGTGAAGGCGGCTGGGATTTTTCCGCCTGCATCATAGCTGCCCGGGAGGTTTTTCTACATGAAAGCCTGGCGACGGAGACGGTTCTGAAGCGCCTCAAGCAATTGGATCAGCAAACCATTCAAGCTGCCGGATCAACTGATATGTTGCTGCTGGCTGAGCCAACCTGGGTTGCTGAAGCCGTAGCACAGACTGAGTCAGCTGTCCGGCTGCTGCGCCAGGCTGGCTTTACCGTGCAGGCGACAAATGTACCATCGCCGGTGCTGGCACTTTATCTTCTGGGGGACCGGTCTGCAGCAGCGCGGCATCTTCAGCAGTTGATTGAAAAAGTCCGTTCATGCGGCTGCGGCACCGTGGCTGTTGTTGCCCCGGGCGATGCGTATGTCCTGCGTGAGCTGCCTGCGCTCCTGGGAACAGATGCTCTGCCGGAGCCGATTCGGATCAGGACTCTGGCCGACCTGATGCTCGAAGCGTTTATGAACAAAAAGTTACAGCCACAGATGGGTGAGACAACATGGACTTATCACGATGATGATTTTTCCGCCCGTTACATCCATGAGACAGAGGCCCTGCCATCTTTGCTGGGCGCTATCCCTGGACTGACTGTTGCCGCCCCGGTCTGGCGGGGCAGGTTGGCCCGTTCCAGCGGAGGCGCGTCCATGGGTTGTACAGAGATGGAGATTGTTGCTGAGTTGGCGGACTTGCGTGTCCGGGAACTCCTCCAAACCCGTGCACGCCATATCGTAACCATGACAGCCGATGATGCCGCCCTGCTGACGGGTGCCGCACCCGCTGACGTGACGGTGCGGACTTTGACAGGATTGCTGGAAAGCGCGCTTTTGTACAGGGATGACAGTGGGAGGAACACCCATGATTGAATCACCTCTCATGTTGAAAATGCAAACGCTCTTGCCATCTCTCAGCCAGACCGAAGGCAAGGTGATCGACTATGTCCTGAAAAACCCTCGGGAAGTGATCTACCTGTCCATTACCGGACTGGCAGAACGCAGCGGCGTCAGTGACGCGACTGTTGTACGCGCCTGCCGGCGTGTTGGCATGCAGGGGTACCAGGATCTTAAGGTCAATCTGGCACAGGACATTGTGACCCCCCTGGAAAGCATTCATGAAGAGATCCGGCCAGATGACAACGCAGAGCAGGTCCTTGGCAAAGTTGTGGGCAGCGCGATGCAGACACTGGACTATACGCGCCGGGTCATCAGTGCTGTACAGCTCGAGAAAGCAGCCGGGGCGATCGCAGCAGCTGCTTCCGTTTTCATTTTCGGGCTGGGCAATTCCCATGCTGTCGCTGTGGATCTGATGCACAAGCTGATGCGTCTGGGTGTGCATGCGACTGCCTACACCGATTCGCACATGCAAGCGATCGCCGCAGCGCACACCGGTCAGCGGGATGTTGTCTTCGCCATCAGCCATTCAGGCAGTTCCCATGATGTGATAGACGCTGCCGCGCTGGCCAGAAAGCGCGGCGCAACCATTATTTCTTTAAGCAATATCGGCCGCTCACCGCTTGCTGACCTGGCTGACATCCGTCTGGAAACTGCATCCCAGGAAACGCAGTACCGTATTGTTGCTCTGGCTTCGCGCATCGCCCAGTATACGATTATTGATACGATTTATACGTTGATCGCGCTGCGACAGCTGGATCAATCCAGCCAGAGCTTCAGGAATATAGAAAAAGCCCTGGAGAAGAAGAAATACTGAGAAGAACACTGATGTAAAAAGAAAGGTGGGCGATGATTATGCTGGACTACACACTTAATATCGGATTGGCTGCCTGCCGGCGCTGGCTGCCCGGCAAACGCACCGGCATCTTCAATCCTGAGTATGCTCAAGCCAACAAAAGGGTCGTGGAAAGCTATGTCCGCGAACACTACACCGATGAGCAGACCCGGTTTACAGACCTGTCCTTTCTCAATGATGAGGGCATGATGTTCGACCATGCCCAGGCAGAAACCATAGCAGAAAAATTCAAAGCAGAAAAGGTGGATGCCCTCTTTATCATCAACTGCAATTTTGGCTGCGAAGAAGTCGCGGCCAAACTGGCTCGGCTCCTGCAGGTGCCAACCTTGATCTGGGCTCCCCAAGATACGATCTTTGAGCCGGACGGAACCCGCTACACCGATGCTCAGTGTGGCCTTTTCGCTATGAGCAAGCAATTGACCCGTTATCGAGTACCTTTCGAACACATTGAAAACTGTCCGGTGGACGCTCCGGTTTTTGCCAGAGGCTTTGAACGGTTCCTGTCCGTTGCCTGCATGCTGAAGAATTTCCGCAAACTGCGTATTGCCCAGGTGGGTATGCGGCCAAGGCCGTTCACCAGCGTTATTTTTAATGAAGGTGAACTGGTCGAACGGTTTGGGATCGATGTTGTTCCAGTCAATATGCCTGCTGTAACAGAAATTTTCCAGACTGTGCTGCAGGATAAACAAACTGAGCTGGCTGCGGATGTCAAATTACTGAAAGAACGTTACAGTGATACCGGAGGACTGGACGACGCAGCCCTGACACGCATGGCTGCGTTCAGGGAAACCTTCCGACGTATCATGCTTGACACAAACGCTCAGGTGATCAGTACGGAATGCTGGACCTGTATGCTGCAGGCTGTTGATGCCATGCCCTGTATTGCCATGAGCCAGCTTGCAGACGAGCGGATGATCGTCACCTGTGAATCAGATGTCTGTGGTGCCATAACCATGGCCTTGCTTTCCTGCGCTTCACGTGGCCGCTCCGTACCCTTTTTCGGTGAGTTTACGGTTCGCCATCCGCATAATCAGAACGGTGAGTTGCTCTGGCACTGCGGGCCTTTTGCCTGGTCCCTGAAAAAACCGCAGTCTCCTGCCAATATCTTCAACATGAAACCCAGTTTCCGGGTAAAAGACGGGCTTTACACGATTGCCCGGTTTGATTCGGCTGAAGGGCGCTATTCTCTGCTGAACGGAAACTTCCGCTCCATCGAAGGACCTCATACCTTTGGCACCTATATCTGGGCGGAATTTGATGACTATCGCAAGTGGGAGAAAAAGTTGATCTATGGACCCTATATCCATCATATGGCGGAAATCGAAGGCGACTATACAGAGGCTCTGGAAGCCTTCTGTCGCCATGTCCCTGGACTTGTCTCCGACAGACCTTAATCTGGGCCTGGTTTTGAGTTTGATTGTCCAGTTGGCGTCAGTTGCTGATTGTGGCACAACCGATCCTGGCACCGGATAGCTATCAGGATATTTGCATTAACGAAAGAGGAACCAGGTATGCGCGAAAAATTATTGCTGGATTTTAACTGGCTTTTTCATGACGGAGATATTGAGATAGATCTTCCTCCAACTAAATTACCTCTGTACACCCAGGCGAAAACGGAACACGCGATCTGGGGACCTGCCTCCTTCGCCTATCCTGACCAGGGCGAACGCTGCCTGGAGAACTGGGAGCAGTTCGATTTACCGCACGACTACATTATCCGGCAGCGACCACAGCCCCAAAACAATGACACACTGGGCTACTTTGATTACCATAACGCCTGGTACCGGCGTCATTTTTATGTACCGGCCAGTGATCGTGAGCGACGACTCCTGTTGTATTTTGAGGGTGTTGCCACGCATGCTGTCGTTTATGTCAACGGCTGTGAAATGGCAAAAAACTTCTGCGGATACACGCCTTTTACCATTGACATCAGCGATATCGTCAGATTTGACGCGGATAACGTCATCGCTGTGCACGTTCTGACCAACGAGCATGAAGGCTGGTGGTATGAAGGCGCGGGCATCTATCGTCATGTCTGGCTGATTAAGACAGCTTCGGTTGCCGTTGACCAGTGGGGTGTTTGGGTCAATCCACGCAAGACAGAAGGTCAGGATTGGCTGGTTCCTGTGGAGACGACTCTGGTGAATGACCGGCTGGAAACGGCAGTTGTCCAGGTAAACAGTGCGCTCGTTGATCCGCATGGTCAATTGCTCAAAGAAATCAGCAGCTCGCTGGAAATCCCCGGAAAAGGGAAGGCCGTGCTGCAGCATGAGCTATGGATCAGTGATCCGCAGCTATGGGATATTGAATCCCCATGTCTATATGAGATACAGACCACAATCTTTGGGGACGACCAGCAGCTCGATACCCAGACGACACGTTTCGGGTTCCGAACCATTCACTTTTCCGCGCAGAACGGCTTTTTCCTGAATGGCCGGTCCGTAAAAATCAAAGGCGTGTGCTGTCACCAGGATTATGGACTGACGGGCAAAGCCATGCCGGATCGTGTCCATCATTATCGTCTCCGTCGTCTCAAGGAAATGGGAGCCAATGGCTATCGGGCCGCACATTATCCTCCGGCCGAGGCAACGATGGACGCGCTGGATGAACTGGGCTTTCTCGTCATGGATGAGACGCGCTGGTTTTCCTCAACACCGGAAGGCCTGGCCCAACTGGAAACCATGCTGAAACGTGACCGCAACCATCCTTCAGTTATTCTCTGGTCTATGGGTAATGAAGAGCCCCTGCATCGGACTGAGGCAGGACGGCGGATCATGGAAAGGATGACAGCCTTTGTTCACCAATATGACACCAGCCGTCCGGTGACCACAGCCATTTCGCATCAACCTCTGCAGGCGCCGGCTGTGGCTGCTTCAGAAGTGATTGGCATTAACTACAACCTCGAGCAATTTGACCAACTGCATGCCCTCTATCCGGAAAAACCGATCGTTGTCTCTGAATGCTGTGCGGTCGGTACAACACGCGGCTGGTACTGGCCGGATGATACCAAAAGAGGCTACTTCAGCGCTTACGACCATGTGGTTGGCTTTTCTCCCAATGACCGTGAGGATACCTGGCGTTTTGTCATGGCGCGGGATTGGGTGGCCGGTGCCTACCAATGGGCAGGCATCGAACATCGGGGCGAAACAGTCTGGCCGCGACTCTGCTCTCAGTCAGGAGCGCTGGATCTGTTTTTGCAGCCGAAAGATGCGTATTATCAGAACCAGTCGCACTGGACCGAAAAGCCTATGGTTCACATTCTGCCTCATTGGAACCAGTCCCATCGTGCCGGCGAAACCCTGCTGGTCTGGGTGTACAGCAACTGCGCTGAGCTTGATCTTTTTCAGGATGGCGTCAGTCAAGGCCGGCAAAAACCAGAGCGATTTGCGCCGGGCATCTGGTCTTTACAC
>JAAYLM010000318.1 GCA_012521915.1 Oscillospiraceae bacterium
CGAAATCCGGTCGCGCCAGTCGGCCGGCCGGCAAGGCATGGGCATAGAGCGTGGGGATCAGGTCACAAGATTGGGAATGTAAATAATCGGTAACCGCGACATGGTCAAACAGCTCGCTTCCTTCGGCCAGTACAAAGTCCGCCAGCGTCGAAAGCTCAGGATTGAACGTGTTGGTTTCCTGCTGAATAGATCCGACGACGATCCGCATATCATGTCCTCCAAATCGGCTGCACTCATGCGTCACGGGCTTGACCTGATTGACTCACCTTGATTCAACCGGTTCATCCAATTCCCATTTTAGATGGAGCCGCTTGCAATGTCAATCACAATTATCATGAAAATTTGCATTACGATGAACGAACAAACATATTGACATAGACATTTAGCCATTTTATAACCAAATTAGATGCTCTGATTTATTACTTTTTGCCTTACTTCACGAACGATCTGTATCTCTATTGAAAATTTTGCATAATGACTTGCCGATGAAAGCTGAAACAGGAACCTGATCTTGATAAGAGGCACCCGCCTACACCCGCGAGAATCGAGGAAATGAGCATGAGCACGTGGTTTAAGCACTCTTTTTGGCGCAATCTTGTCGACATGCACATCCCTGACTGGAATCCCCATTTCATGACGAAGTTTTCAGCGGAAAAATATGCAGACCGCTGAAGTCGACACTTCGGAGCTCTATACGGGCTATTGCCTTGGGATCTGCTTCTGGCCACCCCAGGCCGGCCATATGTATGCCGGTCTGAAAGGCCAGGACATCGTGGGGCCTACCTTGGCGCTGCTGCATCAAAAAGGGTTGAATACCTCGTCTGGATCGTCCTTGTCCGCTTTTCAATATGAAAATACGCTGTTTTTGTCCGCTTTTCCAACATTTTCCAGAACACCTAAACGCTTCAAATCGAATGCCACCCTCGTGGTGTGATGCATCTGATTACATTGATGTGTTTGATATTCTCCAAATAAAGCATTATAATTGCTTTAAGTGGTGAATATATGATAAAGACAACAGCGATGCTATTAATTGAACTCAAGGATTATGTTAATCCGATGGCTAAGATCCGGCGGCTTGTTGCTGACGGCGAATTGGTTCCACTTATCAGAGGTCTGTATGAAACAGATCGAAATATATCAGGACATTATCTGGCTCCAATCATCTACGGACCATCATATCTGTCCTTTGAATTTGCGCTTGCGTACTATTCGCTCATTCCTGAAGCTGTATACAATTTTACGTGTGCTTCTTTTGAAAAACGCAAAGTCAAACAATATACAACCTCATTCGGAACATATACGTATCGTGATATACCCAGCAATGTGTACCCAATCGGTCTTAATCTGCACGCAGAGCATGGGTATGGATTCATCATGGCGTCGCCAGAAAAGGCAATATGCGATGAACTTTATAAGATATCGCCAGTTAGAAATATGCGTGAACTTGAATATCTCTTATTCGAAGATCTGAGAGTCGATCAAGAAGGGTTTTTTCGTTTGAATTTGACGGATCTGCGATCTTTATCCGTTCATTACCATACTCAGAATCATAAACTCCTGCATGCATATCTGAAAAGGAGGCATACATGAACCACATTCTTGAACAAATGCTAAAACAATACACAACGCGTACAATCTATGAAAAAAAGAACGGAATTAAAGAAGTTGTACAGGAAATCGCTCTGTGCGGGCTCAGCAGGGCAGGTTTTTTCAAAACGGCTGCGTTTTACGGTGGAACGGCTCTTCGTATCTTCTATGGGCTGGACAGGTTTTCTGAAGATCTGGATTTTTCACTGAAGTTGCCGGATCACGCCTTTGACCTGAATGATTATCTGCCATTTCTTGACCGAGAAGCTCGTTCATACGGTCTGAATTTTAAAGCTGAACTAAAACAAAAATCCATTGATTCAGACGTCAAATCAGCATTTATCAAAGGCGGTACGAAGGAACATATGCTTTTGTTTTATGCCGACGAACAACTTGCTCGTTCAATTGGATCAGGCGAACAGATCAAAGTCAAATTCGAGCTGGATACGAATCCACCCAGACATGCCGCGTACGAGACAAAATACCGGTTTCTCCCTATTCCGTATGAAATCACGATGTATGATATGCCGTCGCTTTTTGCTGGGAAAATCCATGCCGTCTTATGCAGGGCATGGAAAAATCGAACCAAAGGCAGAGATCTATATGATTATGTTTTCTATATTTCCAGAGAAACAAGACTCAATCTATCACATCTTGCAGCCAGACTCGCTCAGTCAGGTGCAATTCAAAAGGAAGATCAACTCACAATAGAAGCTGTTAAGCAAATGCTATGCAAGCGCTTTGCTTCCATTGACTATGCACAGGCCAAACAAGATGTCATCCCTTTTATCAATAACCCGCATGCGCTGGATGTATGGAGTGCTGATTTCTTCTGCCAAATAACGGGGCAGTTAACCGTTTAGGCGTTGTATTCGTGTAAATTTGAGGAAAATAATCCCACCATGCTGAAAAGAACAGATAAACCGCGGATTAAGCGTGTGTTCCTGATCTCATACCCGTGACGACTGCAAGCGACCAGCTTCGGCCGGTATAGCAATACGCGTATTTGGGGCTTCGCGAATCAGGTTGTGCTTTCGAAATAGCCTGATTATCTGGAATGCATCTACCGTGCATGTTTGACAGCAGCAATTCGATGTGTGGCTTTCTGACCTCATCGCTGAGATCATCGAAATCCGAAACCCTCCGGATTGCAACGTGTATCCCCCTTATAGACTAGAATCAGCGGGTATAGGATGTAGACACACTTAGCGCACGCGCTGCTGAGATCTCTGACCTTTCTGATCTGCAACACATCACTGCTGTTAATTTCGGAAATGCTCCATTATGCCCGCATGAACTTGTGTATTATAGGTTGGAAGCCGACGAACAGGCATCCCCAAGCATCTCCAGGGGCGCGCTTTCAGCGCACCCCTGGGGGCTTGCTTAAGTTTCCAGCATCGCCCAGTCTGCCGGGGGATCGCCGAAATCCGGCACGTCGAGCGCCGCGTTGTTTTGCATGGCCGACTGGTGGGCCATGATGCCCGGCAGCATGTAGCGCGCCGCTGCCCAGGCGTGGACCGGCGGCAGCTTGTTCTGGACCACCGCCTGGACAAAGTCATGGACCAGCAGCTTGTGCGTCCCCATGTGCCCGTTGCCCAAACCCTGGAATTCCTTGGGCAGGCGCTTGGATTTTTCGAACTGCACCTCGGACAGGTCGTCGTGGTAGCCGCCGTTGACCATCTTCTGGAGCGCGGCCGTCTTGTCCGCTTCCTGGTTGAAACCAAACGGGTTGATCCGTTCGCTGACATCCGTCATGATCGCTCGCGAACCCAGTTCGTCGACAAAGACATACCGGCCGACGCTGCCCTCGTAGCCGCCCTTGGTCCCGTACATGCACTGAATGTGCGAGCTCGGCTTGCGCCAGCCAATGCGGCGGTACTCGCTGATCCGGATGATCCCGCCGTTATTGAGCTGCATGACGGCCGTCTCGTTGCTGAACGGCTTGTCCCACAAGTTGGCTCCGGCTGCAAAGATGTCCGGATCCTGCTTGTCGCGATAGCCGTAGCAGGACACCCGTGTCGCGTAGGCATCCAGGGCGGACAGGACCATGCCCACGGAATGCGTCGGGTAGAGCAGGGGCGGTACGCCGGCCACCTTTTTCCAGTCGGAACCGCTCTTCTCGAAAGCCTTGTGGCCGCGCTTGAAGCCCTCATAGAAACCATGGGCCATATCGTGGTAATATTGGGCCTCGCCGTAGACGAACTCGCCCATGCGGCCCGCCCGGTACATCTCGCGGCAGAACATGGCGC
>JAAYLM010000319.1 GCA_012521915.1 Oscillospiraceae bacterium
AAGCGGGGATATGTCGCTGGCCAGTTCCTGGCCATACAAGGGCAGGGCCGCTTCAAAGCGCAATGTGTCGCGGGCGCCGAGGCCGGCCGGCTCCAGTCCGTCCGCATAGCCTTCATCCAGCAGGCGTTCCCAGAGCATTGGGGCATCTGCTGCGGTAAAATACAGCTCAAATCCGTCTTCACCCGTATAGCCCGTCCGTGAGAGCAGGACAGGCACATCTGCGACCACGGCTGCCTGTTCAAACCGGAAGAAGCGAATTTTGCTTATGTCGGTCATGGTCAGCCGCTGCAGTATGGCTTCTGCCCGCGGACCCTGCAGGGCCAGCTGGGCTGTTTCCAGTGAGTGATTGGTCAGATGCGTGTCCTTGCTGGTATGTTCTCCGATCCAGGCTTCGTCTTTATCTGTATTGGCCGCGTTGACCACCAGCATCCATTGTTGCTCAGACACCCGATAAAGCAGAAGGGCATCGACAACCCCCCCCTGTTCGTTGCACATGGGTGAGTAAACAGCCTGCCCCACCTGTGTTTTGCTGATATCATTCGTGACGAGGCGCTGCAGGTCGGATGCCACGTCCGGGCCTTGCAGCCAGAGCTCACCCATATGGGATACGTCAAAAAGGCCGGCCCGGGTCCTCACCGCGTTGTGTTCATCGATGATTCCCCGGTATTGAACCGGTAGTGCCCATCCGCCAAAGTCGATGATTTTACCACCAGCCTCCTGGTGTTTGGTAAAGAGGGGTGTCTTTTTCATATCCTGATCCTCCTGCTAGATGATCAGCGTCGCATCGGCGCTGTGAGCGGCCTGACCGTTTGATAAAAAAAGAAGACAACAAGCACACATGTCATCTTCCCTCTGTTGCTGACCTGAGAGATTCATCCCCGCGACGGGGTTTGCTCCTTCGGTGCCATTGCTGGCTTTTCAGAGTCATGTCCGGATACGGTCCGTCTGCCTGAAAGGTTCACAGGCGACTGACATAGCCTGCTTGCTTCTTCGGCGCCTGAACCAGGGCTCTCCCGCATCCATCTGCCATGCATCATTCAGTTGTAGCTTCATTTTAGCGAACACAACCTGGCTTGGCAAGCATTGTCTATGGCCTTGCATAGAAGTCCGGCAGCAGGTGCGCCGGCCGGTATTCAGCTTTCTTGAAACAGGCCGGCATAGGTTGCTTTGTATTGGCTGAAACGTTCCTGCATCCTGATGGATTGCTGGTCCGGCTCAATGACGATCTTACGCGCGGACATATGCCGGCAAGCTTCAATTGCGTCAGTATAATCGCCTGGCCCGCCGGCCGCCAGCATGGCAGCGCCCAGGCAGCCGACTTCCTTTTCTTCAGGCATGGTCAGGGGACTGCCCATGACATTGGCCAGCAGCTGCCGCCAGACCTGGCTGTGGCTGGCTCCGCCAGTCATGATGACGGGCGCCTGAACAGGACTTTCCGGGAAACCATCCCATGTCCAGGCAACCTGCATGTCCACACCTTCCATAATAGCCGCGGCCATGTCAATCCAATCATGGCCGATGGCCAGATGGGTAAAGGTCGCCTGTGCCTTGGGCACGTGCCGCGGATAACTGCTGCCACTCAGGAACGGGAAAAAATAAGGTCCAGACTTGTTCAGCAGCCGCTGTTGCACCTGACGGTCCAGATCAGCCAGGCTCAGATCAGTCTTTGCTGAAGTGCCCCAGTCCGGCAGCGCCTTGAGGAACCACTCCAGAG
>JAAYLM010000320.1 GCA_012521915.1 Oscillospiraceae bacterium
ATTCTATATTGCAGCGATGATCGCTGCCCTTGCATTCCTGCTTGTTTTGACCCAGTTATCCCGGCAGGAAGGGACATCAAAAAGAATCCCGGCCAATCACCTGATTAAAGATGGGCTTTAACTGATTAAGGGAAATCGCATAGCGCAGAAGTGGCTGGTTATCGGAGCGTTGAACCAGATACCTTATGGTATGATCTTACCTTTTACTCAAGTCTTCGCGAAAGAGGTAAAAGGCGCCAGCGGTTATATTTTGGCTGCTATGGTTACCGGCGCAGCGCTTACAACCATTCTTTTCGGCATACCCATTGGCGCTTTAGCGGATCGATTCTGCCATAAACAAATCTGATTTTAGTCTTGGCTTTTTCACCGTTTTTCCTGGTGCTGTCCGGTATATTATTGGGTTTTTTAAACATCACAGGTCCTGTCAGGGGGGCAATGGAAATGGATATGTTTCCAGCATCTCAAATGGGTTGATGGCTTGGCATCAATCGACTTGTCAAGTCATTATTTGGCGCAGCTATGGCTCTGGTCGGCGGTATGATCTGGGATATCATCGGCCCTCAATATGTTTTTTTGAGTTTTATCTGCATTGATCTGTTGATCAAAATGCCACTTCTGATAAGCATACCCGAAACACTGAAGGCTAAATAGAAAAACGGCTATTAAATCCGATTGTATTGAATGAGAGGGCACCGGTTATTTACTGACCAGTGCCCTCCCTGATTGCTCATAAAGTCATTTTCTCAATCTTATGCCTTATAGTCACCAGGTTTAATCTGGTCACCAAAAAGTTCTTTCGCTGCTTTGATTCTGGCTATCGCAGCATCCCAATATTCAAAAATTTCAGCAGGTGTTTTGGGATCCATTTTGGCATAGAAGGCTTTGGTACGCTCAAGTTTTTCAATCCATTTTGTACAACGGAATGTAAACAGGTACGTATAGTCTGCTTCAGAAAACGTTTCATCCAGGTGCTCTTTAAACAAATCAACCAGATCCTGGTACTTCGGTATCTTGCCAGTCGGTGTATCATAGGCATCGTATTCACCATGAATGCGACCGTCAGCCCAGTGAAGCCATACTTTTTTAGCCAGTTTGCTGGTCATGAACCGGCCGTCAGGTCCACGCATAAAATAATTGTTGCTGAAAATGCGCGGCGTATCTTTGATATGCTCACCAAATCGAATATTGTTTAAGGTGTATTCACCGAGAGGATAAGACACAAAATCCAGGTTTGCCATCGGACTGGCATTACGAACGCCTTCAGCCCCAAGCGTAGCGCTGGTTGTTTCTGATTCAAGTGTAGCCGCTTTTAGCAGGATGCCATCTTTCCAATCCGGTGATTCTTCAACCGGAACAGTCGTGTCACTGTCTCTTCCGCCATAAAGGATGCCATCGACTTTAACGCCATTTTTAGCCTCGAAACCCTTAGCGTCTATATTTTTCAGGTAATCCAAACGCATGGTATACCTGGCATTGCCGTGAGCAACATCTACCTTTTCGCCTTTATGGTCCTTGGCGCCTTCATGCCACGACCCAAAATGATTGCGGCCTTTTGAAGGTGTATCAACACCCATACCCAGCCAGTAAGGTTTTTTATCAGGACCCATAAGGACATTGGAAAAAATGACTTCCTGATTCTTCATTAGGTTTTCAAAGATCACCGGATCGTCTTTGGCATTGACATCTTTGATGATACCGAACATACCGGCTTCAACATTAACTGCCCGGAACTCGCCGTCGATATTGCGAAAGTAAGCGATATCATCACCAACAATTTGCTCACCCGGTATCATAGCTGTTGATGTTTTTCCGCAAGCTGAAGGATAAGCACCGCAAAAATAAGTTTTCCGATTCTTCTTCTCATCGATCGCAGCCATGATAAACATGTGTTCACAAAGCCACCCTTCCTGACTTGCTTTTTTGATAGCCAGTCGCATGGCGTGCTTTTTCAGGCCAATTGAATTTCCCGCATACTGATTGTTCATGGAATAAACAATGTTGTTCTGCGTATCCATATAAATACGCCGCTTGTCAAGGTTGATCGTGTTGCCATTCGCGTCGAGTTGTCCGGCAGAATGGATAAAGCGGAAAAACTTGTCTTTTTCATGTTCTTTCATTTTGAGAAAATGATTATAGGCAGTCCGATACAAAATGAATTCGGAATGTGCGACGTACCAGCTGTCTGTAAACTGAATGCAGGGAATTGTAAACGGGCTTTCTGTAGGACCTTCAGCAAAGAACTGAACAACAGCAGGCTTACCTTTCATGATCCCTTTAGCAATGGACATGATTTCGGCATAACCTTCTTCATATTCAACCGAGTTCAAAGACTTCATACTATCCAGGTTTTCTTTATAGACAAGAAAACGCGTTGATTTTTTGTCGCGGGCTTGATCGCCGTAGCCATCCCAATGAATGGTTTGTTTGGAATGAGCGAGCTGCTGTTCTTCACCAAGTGCCAAGGCCTGGTCACGAACATACTGCACATCCTTCTCACTGTCATCGCAGACATAAACAGACGCCGGATCGCAGTGATCAATAAAAAAACCGATAAATTCGTTGATTTTCTTATTGTTCAACGCGATCAGTTTTTCATAGCTTTCTTTGCTCATGCGGGTTTTCAGTAGATTTTCATCATGTGTGTTCATAAGTTCGTCCTTTCATTCTTTAAGTTGGCAATCTCAACAGATTCATTCGTCTGGAAACTTTTATCGCAGACTGCTCATCACTTAAACATATATGTCTTTATTGTAGAAGTCACGATGCCATATGTCAAAAAACTTGATAACGGGTTTCGTGCTCATGTACAGGCAGCCAATTTACGCTACAAATGACTTAACGTGTCAAGTTCCACAAAAGGATCGCAAAAAGGCCTGAAAGATCACTCTGCCTAAGGAGATCCCTTCTGTATATTTTTGCGGTAATATCGTCTACCCTCATATGTGGTTGCAATAATCAAATTATGGCGGATCAGCCAGTCAAGTACCGTTGCGTCAAAGCCGCGCTCTTTGATGAGTATCTGAATCACATCTTCGCGTATCGGGTGAACTGCAATGGTTTTAAGCAGGTCTATGATAACCTCATCTCCAAAGACAAAGTCTCCAGCTTCTTCATCATGTGTCATCAGTGCCACTTGAACGCCGGATATGACGGAGATGGTTTTGGCAATGGTCCGTAGCCGTTCTTGATCGGGCTTGCTGACAAAAGTTTCCG
>JAAYLM010000321.1 GCA_012521915.1 Oscillospiraceae bacterium
GATTATTATAACGATAATCATGAGGCGCGTTCAAGAGCCTTCCGACCAGAGTCAGATAACCAAAAGACCCTATCTGATTAAAAGGATGGCCATCCGGTCAGCCCATCCTGGCCTTCTGAAGCTGTCGGTCTTTTCTGTTTTCTTTTATACTGAATGAAAGAATCATTTATCGCCTGTCCTTGAAGTCAGGCGCGCGGTCAGGACAGACGGCATTGCCGGTTGTCTCAGTTCGTGATTCATCAAAAGAAAGAGGTGTTTCCCAAGATGGCAAAATTCTGTTCTTCCTGTGGTAAATCGCTGGATGACAACGCCCAGTTCTGCGACGGCTGTGGCGCCACACAAGGCGCGGCAACAGCCGGCGCCGCTCCTGCAGGCGCAGCGCCAACCGATGTCCAGCAACAAGCCGCTTACCAGCAGCCGGTGCAACAGGCACCCGTCGCCGAAGGAAGCTACGACCCGCAGGATATCGAGAAGAACAAAGTCATGGCCGCGCTGGCCTACCTGCTCTTCTTCCTGCCTCTGGTCGCCTGTCCTGATTCCAAGTTCGGTCGTTTCCACGCCAACCAGGGTCTGCTCGTCCTGATCGCCTCCATTGGCGGCGGTATCGCAATCGCCATTCTGTCCGCGATCCTGACGCTCATAAGCTGGCGGCTGTTCGTCATCAGCACCCTGCTGTATACCGTCTTCTATATCGCGATCACCGTGCTTGTCGTTCTGGGCATCATCAACGCCGTCAACGGCAAAGCCAAACCCCTGCCTGTCATCGGTAAAATCAAAATCATCAAATAATCCTTTGTCTGGCGTAATGAACAAAAGACCGGCCTGCCCTTTACCCGGGCGGCCGGTCTTTTCTTTATGAGCGCAGTATGAGCGCTGTTTGCTTTGTTGGTATACCGTGTCAGGACGAGTGCAGCGTGCTTAACCAGGAGCGCAGGGTCTGCGCGTCAGCCAGCAGGGATGCCTTGCTGGCATCTTTGACAAACTCGATCATCAAGCAGCGGGTGCCTGACGCGGTAAACGGGTTTTCCGCCTCCTCATCCAGCAGCCTGGGCAGCCAGCCCAGCCAGCGGGCTGTATCGGTTGCCAGCAGCTCACTGGCTCCCTGATTGGCAAAGACATGGATATGGGCCAGCCAGGGACGGGCCGCAGCAAGTGTCTTATCCTTGGCAGCTTCATCCAGTTCATTGAGCGGCTGCCAGAAAGTGCGCACGGCCGGCGGTCCGGCCAGAGCCGCCAAAAGGCGCTCGGTCGCCTCGGCCCGATCGTTCAAGGTGTTGTTGTGGTACTCAAGGTAAATTTCGAGGCCTTCACGGGCTGCCCGGTCACGAATCCTGGCCAGATCCTCCATGGTTCGGTCCCAATGTGCCGCGTCTGCTTCTGCTGAAGCGACACGGCCGGCCCAGACCCGGATACCTGCGGCCTGCAGGGCTACCGCCGCTGCCAGCACATCGTCAAAAGCCTTCTCCGCCTCAGGCTGAGACAGCTCGCCAGCCCGGTAATAGGAACCATAGGTCGGTACCAGGATGCCCCGCTGGCGTGTCAGATCGCCAAGCTGGCGGGCCCGGGCGATGTCTCCAGACGGTACATGGATATCACCGCCCCACTCAATGGCCTCCAGTCCTGCTTCTTCCACCCAGTCCAGCACGGTTTCGGCTTTTTGCTGGCGAAACGTGACCGACACCAGGCCTGTTTTTACATGTATCAATGCTATCACCTGCTTTCGAATAAATGATCAACCAAGACGAATAACCCCGGGCACCGGCCTTTTACCAGGCTTTGCCGGCTGAGCGGTCAGGCAGCCTGCGCAGCGAAGCTTCCCGGTTTCAGCCCAGATGTACGGTGGGCGGATCCTGTTCTTCTGCGACATACTCGAAAAAAGGCCGGGCTTTAAAGCTGAACAGAGCGGCAGCCAGGTTGCTGGGGGAAAGCTGTACCAAGCGGTTGTACAACATCACCGCATCATTATAGAACTGGCGCGACAGGGCTATTTTTTGCTCGATTTCTGTCAGCTGCTGCTGCAGCAGGCGAAAATTCCCATCCGCTTTCAGATCCGGATACTGCTCCGCGACAGCCAGCAGCCGGCTGAGCCAGTTACCCATCTCCCCGCTGCTTTCAATGGCACTGGTAGCGGTCTGGGCTGACAGGTATCGGCTTCGCGCTTCCATGACCTTGTTCAGGGTCTCCTGTTCATGTGTCGCGTAGCCTTGAACGGTTCGCACCAGATTGGGCAGCAGATCCGCACGCAGCTTCAGCTGGACGCTGACCTGGCTCCAGCTGTTCTCAACCCGGATACGGGCTTTGGTCAGGCGATTGTAGCTGAAAATCAACCAGATCCCGGCCAGTACCACCAAAACAGCCAGCAAGATAAAGGCCAGGGTACCTGTGGTTGGCTTGCCGCTCAGAGATACATCATTCAGGTTCAGAAATAAAAACATAGGGGATCTCCTCCTTTATATCGCATGCGGTTCAGCCGGCTTCAGCCGACGCCGCCACCGCTGCTGCCGCCGCCGCCACCTCCGCCGCTGCTGCCACCCCCGGAAAAGCCGCCACCGCCGCCACTGGACGAAGACTGGCTGCGCACCACTGAATGTGC
>JAAYLM010000322.1 GCA_012521915.1 Oscillospiraceae bacterium
TTCATTCTATCACAATCGAACGCAAATGCACGTGTTTTGCCCAGAAAATCACTGGAATATGCAGGTTTCAAGGTTCGTGAGCAACTGTCAACGTATGTGTAGTTCTACATTCAGCATCATCTATGGTATAATAATCAAGATATTAGTGGAGATGAAACGAATGTTTAGAGATATGAGACGAGGAAAACAATTAATGTCTGCAGAAGACACTAATGCTGTAATGATTAGGTGCACAAACGGCGTGTTGGCATGTTTAGGTGATAATGATTATCCATATGCAGTTCCGCTTAGCTATGTGTATTACAAGGGCAAGATTTATTTCCATTCAGCAAAAGCTGGACACAAAATTGATTCTATTACAAAGAATTCCAAGGTGTCTTTTTCTATGATAGATGAAGATACTATTGTAAGCGAAAAATACACAACTTGTTTTCGTAGTGTCATAGCTTTTGGTAAAGCTAAGATTGTAGAAGGCGAAGAAAGACTTTCAGCTTTTAAAGCTTTGGTTGATAAATACTCTGAAGATCAGCCTGAAGACGCAAAACAGGCAGAGATAGCCGGATGCATGCAATCTTTAATTATATCAATTGATATTGAGCATGTTACTGGTAAGGAATCTATTGATTATGTAAAAGCAAAAAGATAGATGTCTCAACATGAATTTACTTAAAGCATCTCGCACGAGGTGCTTTTTTTATAACAAAAAGGAAATGTCTTATGTCCATTATCAACCGCATCTATTGGGAATACCTGGAGAGTGCCAGCATGCTAAAGATCGCTCGCGGCTTGATTGCGGATGGTATCTTGAACGGTGCCGGCAACGAGCGGTGGCATACCAGTAATTTGAACCAGATCCTGCCCAATGAAAAATATATCGGTGATGCGCTTGTGCACGAAGTTGAACGCTTTCCTTAATGATCCATTAAAGTCTGTCTTACGGTTTTGATTTTCGTTTACTCCGGATAATCGCCTGAGCCGCTATAAAGGCAATATAAAACGGAATCATCGCCAGCAAGATCGCGATAAAGTCCCGGAAAGCATTGTAGGTTGTCGCATTGAATCCTGTGATCACCAGGTGGCTGGCAAGGTAGGCGACCGGCAGAAAAATGATTTTTGACAAGACATTAGCTATTTTAGGTTTTCGTCTGAAAATCAGCCAGGCGATGCCGCTGATAATCAGAAATCCGATTGCCAGAATGAAATAATAGTTTAACACCAGCCGAGGCAATGTGGCCCTCCCACCCGAAGGCACTGAACCGCGGTTGTAGATCAAAAGATCTTCCTGGCCATTCGCTTGATATTGATAATAGAAAACGGCCGTTACTTTTTCTCCATCCGGATTCAGTAATGTGATTTGATTGGATCCATGGCGATGAAACCAGCGATTCCATGTGGTTGTCCAGGCGGTCAGCGAATACGCTCTATCGGTTCCATTTTCATTGGTAACGAAAGATATGTCATAACCAGTAACCGATTCATCAAAGATCACCATGACCGTGCCGTCATCCATTTCCCTGACCGAAACGATCTCATCGCTGAATGGCAGATAATCCGGAGCGGTCAAATAGGCTATTGCGGTAATCAAAACAACCATTGTCAGCATCAGGGTGACCAGCACGGTCAACGTTTTCTTACGCTGCAGCCGCTTTTTAAACTGGCGTAATGCTGATGAGTCCGTATCCGTCACATTGCTGACAGTCTGCCTGATCTCCCTTAGGTAGTCCCTGCATGACGGACACTCGGCAAGGTGTTCCTCGACAATTTCCGTGGATGCCTTGCTGGCCATTGACTCGGCATATAAAGGCATCAAATCTCTGATGACCTCACATTGATTGCTCATGGTTGTCTCCCCATTTCATCCTGAATTTTCAGTTTTGCCCTGTGAAATGTGACACAGGCCCAATTATCAGTCTTGTTGAACAGGAAACCGATTTGCTTGAAGCTCAATTCACCGAAGACCCGCAGGGAAAAAACCTCCTTATATGGTTCCTTCAGTTGATGCAATCTTTGGTGGAGCTTCAGCGAATCTTCGGCTATTATCAACCGAGCATCAGGCTCACTTGAATCTGCGATGTCGCCGACTGACTCCAGGCTGATGGTCTTCCGGTGTTTCCGCAAATAGGAAAAATAGCTATTTTTCGCGATCTGGCACAACCAGACCCGTATGTCGCTGTTGCCCCTGAAATCGTCAATTGAATCGATCGCCTTGATAAATGTTTCCGATGTGATATCTTCCGCGATATGCTGGTCTTTTGACAGAGCATAGGTGTATAAAAAGACATCTTTGAAATATCGCTCATATATCGCTTCAATATCAGTCACCGGTTCACCTCCTGATACCCATAAGACGCATGAAACAGGAAAATCTTACAAGAACGTGAAAAATAAAGACGAATGCTTTGAGTTATTCCAGGAAATTCGGTTAGGCCTTGCGACCACATAAAAAAATTGCTCCTTTTCGCCCTGACATCCAAACTGACCAATTGTCTTCACCAGACATCTAACCTGACCAATCAATTTTCGTCGTTATCTAACCTGACCACACAAGTATTGCCATTTTTTCTGTCTCCTCGCATCGATCTGTTCTCTCAATTGGACCAAACCGTCACAATTCACGTTTTCTCATTTTTATCCAAATCCGCAAATCCTACAGCATCAGGCCTTTCCAGTATCGTCCCCCGTCGCCCAATAAATAAATGCTGTTGAAATGAGATTCATAGCCTAATAAATAAATGCTGTTCAAACGGATCCCTCTTTGCAAGAGCGCTCGTTTCTAATATCCTAAGCTTAATGACTTGATTTTGACAAGTAGTTTATCCATATCTTCTCGGATCTGTAGCAAGTCAAGGGAAAGAAAGATAGACTCAAGGGCTTTTTGATCAAGCTCATCTTCAAAGCGCACGATATGTCGAAGACCCGACATCCGGGGAGCACCAGTATAATACGCATGTTTTTCTGCCTCACGAATTGCTATTCTGCACATTTCCATAGTATAATAGTGCAGTAACGACTGATATTGTGCAGAAAGGATATCGACTATGAGGACGTTTGATTACCAGAAAATACCAGATGAGTTACTCCATTACGAACTCATGAATCTGGTTTCTGCCATCCATGAGCACAAAGGCAAGCAGGAGCTATATATCGAGGCCACGCCTGGTGTGTTATCAGCCATGCTCGATGTCGCCAAAATACAAAGCACGGATGCTTCCAATCGTATTGAGGGGATTTACACCTCGGATGAACGCCTGCAGGCTTTGGTCAGGGAAAAATCCGAACCGCGTAATCGCTCAGAACAGGAAATTGCCGGTTATCGCGAAGTCCTGGCACTAATCCACGACAGCTACGATTACATTGTCCCGAGAACGAATATCATTCTTCAGTTGCATCGGGATCTGTACCAATTTAATCCGTCCTCCATGGGCGGACGATTCAAAAATGCAGACAATGTGATCGCCGAAACAAATTCACACGGTATCAGTAAGACCCGATTCACACCGGTAACCGCTTTTGAAACACCCGAAGCAGTAAATCGTTTGACAGCGGCCTTCATCGATGCGATTCAGTCGGAGAAGTACGACCCATTATTATTGATTCCGATGTTCATTCTGGATTTTCTCTGTATTCATCCGTTTAATGACGGAAACGGGCGGATGAGCCGGCTGTTAACCTTGTTGCTTTTATATCGTTCGGGATACATTGTCGGCAAATACATCAGTCTTGAAGTGCTAATCGAGAAAACGAAGGAAACATACTACGATGTGCTGCAAGCCAGTTCTCAAGGCTGGCACGATGCACGCAACACATACTTTCCGTTCGTGAAGTATTACCTGGAAATTATCCTGGGTGCCTACAGAGATTTTTCGATGCGTGTTGAACTCACACTAAATCGCGGGCTATCCAAGCCAGATCGCATCCGGGAATTATTCGATATCAGCCTGCAGAAACTTTCCAAGAAAATAATATCCGAGAAATTTCCAGATATCAGCATATCAACAATCGAAGTGGCATTGGCCTCGCTCCTCAAGGAAGGATACATCATCAAGGTGGGGGCAGGAAGAAGCACCGCTTATATAAGGAACACAGATCAAAAGACCACGTAATCAATACGTGTGCTATAGTTCAAATATGATTTTGGGGTGAGTCTATGATTTTCATGGTTGTTGCAGTTATTCTTCTGGTTATTGGGTGGCATGTAAAAAGCAAAAAGGTCACATGGTTAATATCCGGTTATATTACTGCTTCTAAAGAAAAGAAAGCCGAATATGATATTTAGGGGCTGCTGAATAAGTCTGAAACGTAGATATAGCAGTCTTTTCAGGGTGAGGAATGATATAATAGGTACAGGGAAAAACCCGTCAAACCTTCAAAATCCTTGCATCTGGAGAGTCAAAATGTACGAGAAGAAGACGAAACAGGTTAGTTTTGATGAAAATCCCAATAGTTTCATCGGCGCTCAACTCAGTTTGGAAAACCGGTAGGTCAAACTGGCACAAATCATCCCATGGTCTCATTTGGAAGGGCGCTATCACCAGACTTTCGCTAACCCGAAGGTCGGTAATCCCGCCAAATCCTGTCGAATGGCGATCGGTTCCCTGATTATCAAGGAGAGGCTGAAGTTATCAGACGAAGAAACGATAGCAATCATTCTGGATAGTCCGTACATGCAGTTTTTTATTGGTATGCATAGCTTTTCAGATCGGGCTCCCTTCGATTCATCAACGATGACTTATTTCCGCAA
>JAAYLM010000323.1 GCA_012521915.1 Oscillospiraceae bacterium
ACGGGTTGCCTGTCAGGTAAATTACGTTTCAATACCTTCACCTCTGTCCTGTCTTGTCTATTGTCTCTATGGACGATCATCGTGGTGATTTGTTCCACAAACAACGCTATTATACATAAATCAAGCGTGTTGTCCACTAACGGTTCGTCAACAATTCGTAAATAAAACAGGTGTTCAGGCCACAACCAAACTTAGTTTTTCCTTCGATACAGGCTGCGCAAACCGATTAAGACACCCAGAAGCAGACACAGTACCGGCCAGAGCAGCCAGCTGTATGAAGCTACTTCACCTGTTTTAACCAGGTCCGGATCCTCTCCTGACACAACAGGTGTCGCTTCACCTGCAGGAGAAAGACTGGCAGCAGGTGGTTTTTGTACGTCGCTTTCTTCAGGCGGAGGCGACGGATTATCTGAAGGAACACTGCTGGGGTATGGTCCATAGGTAGGATCGGGAACAAGCGTCACCGTGATGACAGGTGATGGAACCGGCGTGGGACCGGGATCGGGGGTCACCGTAACGCTGGGCTGCGGGTCAGGCGCAGGGGTGGCACTGGGCTCAGGTACTGCGGTAACAGTAGGCTGAGCAGTCGGTGTGGGGTTTGCCGGCGGCGCATAATCCTCTGTGGTTGTTAAAGTCCAGGTCTCACCAGCCGACAACAGCGTCCTCTCCCAGCCAACAAAACAACCCGCGTCACGAAGCGGATCAGCCGTGATCGCCTGGCCGGTCAGCTGATTTCCCACGACTTGTTCCAGGCCATCTTCCCAGGAGCCGCCATAATAAAGGTCCCAGGGCGACAGCGGATCAGCGCGAAAGACAGCCTGCCGCGGTTGGGGAAAATGCATGCTGCTGAAAACCATCGATCCATCCGTCTGGCTGGTAAACCGACCTTCCTCATCCCAGACCGGAGGATAAAAAAGATCACCCCCGTGCAGCAAAGTCAGCGCGCTAAGCGTCCCTTCTGTCACGGTTAGCTGCCAGCGCTTCGCCACAAGGGTACTGCCCGGATGGCAGGTGACGGTCTGAGTCAGACTGAACTCCGGGCAAGCAGGATGGGTAAACAGGCTGGTTACACTGGCCGCGTCAGATACATCGTGTGACTGCGCCACCATCTGCCTTGTCGCAGCATCAGCGTAAAAAGAATCTTGAAAACAGTCAGCATACAGGGTATACGTATAGCCGTCCCGGACAAAAAAAAGAACGGTACCCCAGTAGAAACCGTCAAAATAGCGTGGCTGATAGGCCCACTGGCTTTGACCAGGTGTTTCCTCTTCCCAGACGAATACCCCCATATTGCCGTTATCCGGTACTTCGACACACAAAGGGTCACGATCGCGATGGCAGCCAAGGTTACAAGAGGGCACAGATGCCGCTGCAAGAGGCACATTCAGCATGAGACAAATCATTACGGCTAGACAGGCAAGAAAGGCCGGGAAATCCGGACGTCGGTTGATCATCATACACCTCCGTTAATAATTTAGTTAAATGCTCAGATGATGTAACTTCCCATAAATGGAAAATCGCAGGTTTTTGAGATCATTATTATTATATACCTTAAAGCCTGTCTGTAAACCCCATCCAGATGCAGTAAAGAACACAATGATTCTTTTCGCTCTTTTACTGTGTCCCGACTGACTGTTTTGTCGTGGTTAAACATTGTTCTCTCCATTCCAGCCAGCACGGTACCATTAAAAAAGACGGTCTCCCCAAGGAGGCCGTCTTGTCTTGACAAGCAGGATCAGGTCTTGATTTGTAACTATGCTTTCCCTGCTGCTGTTTGACCGCGGAGCCAAGCTCCTCAGCTTGTCAAACAGCAGCACCTGAAAAGACTACCCGTTGCGCAGGGTGGGTTCTGCAGTGTTCGGCAGCACAACTTTCCCACAGTCTTTTCGGTGCTTTACCTGCTGCTCAGGCTGTTTGACCGCGGAGCCAAGCTCCTCAGCTTGTCAAACAGCAGCACCTGAAAAGACTACCCGCTGCGCAGGGTGGGAAAGTTGCTTAATAATATGTCAGTTCATTAAACAAGTTGCCAAGCAGGCTGGCCATAATGCCGCCGAATACAATGGCCAGTACAATGCCAATGACTGCAAGGATCAGCATGGCCCGGCACAGGTTCTTTTTGTTGGGGTTGACATCACTGCCGAAAGCCCACACCAGCATAAGGATGAAACCAACCAGCGGAATGCCCAGCAGGATTATCGTACCGAGATATGAGCCGACGGACATGACACCGGCTTTGGCGGATGTGGCCGCTGCCTGATAGGCAGGAGGCTGCTGATAGTAGGTTTGCTGTTGTGGTGGCGGCGGGGGTGTATACGACTGTTGGGGCGGTTGCTGCGGTGGCGGCGGGGGCGGGGGTGGCGGTGCGGCCTTGGGTTGGCTCATACCGTTTCCGACTCCGGTTGGCGCGCCACAACTCTCGCAGAATTTTGCATCATCTGGATTCTGTTTACCGCAAGATGGACAAAACATGTTCGTTCCTCCCTTTCACTTTTCATGTACTAAGCCAGACTATTGTTCGCCGTTAGCCAAATCTGCTGACAGGCCTCAGGTCAAAACACAAAAAGATGCTGATCCCTGCCGGTAACCGGTCCCGGCTTCAGGAGGGTTTTCGTTGACCGCAGCCGGCACAGAAATTGCCTTTGTTCTCCTTGCCGCAGCTGCAGACCCAGCTGTCAGTTGCCGGGGCCTTTGCAGCCGGAGCGGCCGGTTTCTCATCTGTTATGGGTAGCGGTGCAGCCGGAACGGCCGGTGCCCTGACTGCGGGGTGTGCGCTGGCCGCAGGCGCGGGAGGCTGTTGTGGCGGCGGGGCCGGCGGTGTGTAGGACTGCTGTTGATAAGGAGCCTGATAAGGTGCTGCACTGGCGGGAGCAGGCGGAGGCGGTGCTGGTGCCGGGGCCGGTTTCGCTTTAGGCT
>JAAYLM010000324.1 GCA_012521915.1 Oscillospiraceae bacterium
CTGCTGCTGTAGCTTTGGAAAGACTGCATCATGGAATCATCATCGTCATTGATGCTGGAAACACCGAAGAGTTCTTTCATTACTTCCCTATGTGTCACAATAGTTGTCGTAGACCATTGAAAGAATTATCCTATGAAGGGAAAATAGATGGAGGACGACAATGGCCTATCCAAGAAAAGTCAAAGAGACCGCGATCCGCATGATGCTGGCGCCGGAAAACAAATCAATCAACCAGATCGAACAGATGTTGGGGATCCCAGATGTAGTTGAGCACAGAGAAAGTCGGCGAAAAGCCGGCTTTTTTTGAAATGAGGCTGGCGGGAACGGGCCCAACAGATGGCGGAATGGTATAGAATAACAAAAAAGGGCACGAACCCCGGCGGTACGCATCAACGAGATTGGACCCCCAAGATGCGTACGTCCACTCCAACGGTTCGTGCACGTTGATTGTAATGTACCAGGCGTTATCTGACAAGGATCTTGAGGAATATTTATCAACAGGGATATTGCCGCTGCACATACGCCCGACTCGCTGCGAACGCGCGGGGTGTATTGAAACCAAGCGCTTTAACCGGCATAGCTGCTACGCGCGCAACAGCATATATCTGCAAGGGAAAGGCTGGGTAGAGAACCTGTCTGTTCAGCGGTTTCTCTGCAAGGCCTGCGGTAAAATAATCAGCCTGATTATCCCGATCTGCTACAAATGGCAGCGCGCCGGGCATGCGCTGCAGCAGGCCGTGGCGCTGGGCGAACCTATCCATGCAGAAGCGGCAGAAGAATTCAGTGAACGGACACGAAAGCGCTGGAAACAGAAATGGCAGGCTTGGACCCGGGAATGGCAGCAATTGATTCTGCAATGGCTGTTGACCTGGCATCACCAAACAGCACCGCTTACGAGCCGAAGGCAAACGCGAACGCCGCTGGGTTATTTGCAGGCATTGCTGGATCAGGCGTCAGCGGAAGTGCCAGGCGCCGTGACCCTAACCAGTCTCGCGCGGTTTGGCGGATGGACCGGAAGACAGCTGCCACACTTTTTGTCACTGTGCTTGGGATGAGTGCTGCTGGTAGGATAAAGAAAGGAGCGCGCGCACCAAATCAAGCACAATGAGGTGACATTCCATGACCGAAACAGATCGGGAAGCAATCGCGGCCCAACGCTACCGGATTATCGCCGGCGTCGTCAATCGGGCGACGCCTCTTAACCCGGGCGAAATCAGAGCCTGGTTCCTGGAAATGGCCGAGAAGAGCTGGACCTTTGAGCCTTACTGGCGGGAGCGGCATTTCGGTGTACGAACGCTGGAGCGCTGGAAGAGCCAGTATGAGCGTCTGGGGCTGGATGGGCTCAAGCCGGCGCTGGCGCCGAAGCGAGGGACCCGGGCAATACCGTCAGATCTATTGCAGCTGGCAGAGACCATCCGCCGCAACCAGCCAGCCTTGAGTGTGGAAACCATCCTCTACCATCTGGTCCGTGACCATGGCGTTGCTGTCGGCAGTATCCATCCGAGCACCTTGTCCAGACATTTCAAGCGCAATGGCCTGACCCGGTCTCAGGTGCTCAGCGAACGCAATCAGGACTACGGCTACCGGCGCTTCGAGACGGACGCGCCGATGCGGCTGTGGCAAAGCGACTTTCACCATACCCTCTATCTGCCCGATCCGCTGGCCCCCGGCAAGAAGCGGATGGCTAAGCTGTGTGCGATTGTCGACGATTACAGCCGATATTTTGTCCATGCGCAGTACTACTGGGACGAACGCATGCCCTGTCTGGAGGACTGCCTGAAAAAGGCGATTGAGAAGCATGGCATCGTCGAGCAATTTTATTGCGACAATGGCTCTGCTTTCAGTGCCGGCCATATCGCCCGGGTTTGTGCGCGCCTGGGGATTCGCCTGAGCCACAGCCGACCGTACAAGCCTCAGGGTCGGGGGAAAATTGAACGGGTTTTCCGTTTTGTCGACAGCAGTTTCAAGCCCGATGCCC
>JAAYLM010000043.1 GCA_012521915.1 Oscillospiraceae bacterium
GCCGGGGCAGCCGTAACACTGGGCAGCAGTCTACTGGCTTACCTGGCAATCATCCTGGCCATGGTTAACATTGCCGGCGGATTCGCGGTAACGGACCGGATGCTGAAACTGTTTCACAAGAAAAAAACCGGGGAGGCTGATCCGCATGCCTGAGCTTTTTTTCACAATCGCCTACATCATCCTGGCCCTCGCAGTTGTGATCGGCATTTTCCTGATGAGCAAGGTGCAGACCGCCCGCAGCGGTAACGCGCTCAGTGCCTGCAGTGCCCTGGCGGCTATCATCCTGACCCTTTGGCGTGAACAGCTTATCCGACCCCTGCCCATCCTCCTGTGTCTGCTGGCAGGTTTGCTGCTTGGTCTGCTGGCAGCCTGGAAAATAAAAATGATTGCCATGCCGCAATTTGTCGCCCTGCTCAACGGTCTGGGTGGTGCTGCTTCAGCCCTGGTCGCCCTGTCCTCCTGGACGGGTGAAGCCGGTCAGCCCATCTTCAACACAGTAACGATATTGCTGGCTCTAGCCATCGGAGTCCTGACCTTTACCGGCAGCCTGGTCGCAGCCGGCAAACTGCAGAAACTACTGCCGCAGAAACCGCTCGTCTGGCCCGGCCATGACGTGATGACCCTGGTGATGTCTCTCCTGCTTGTCGTTCTGGTTGTCATGCTGTCAGGCGGTTGGTTGTACAAAGGACTCGGAATGGTTCTGCTGCTTGTTCTGAGCGGTTTGGCCGGCCTGGTTTTCACGCTGCGCATCGGCGGAGCGGATATGCCCATCACCATTGCCCTTCTTAATGCTTTGTCAGGCGTGGCCGGCTCAGTTGCAGGCATGGCCATCGGCAACCGCTTCCTTATCTTTGCCGGTGCCGTCATCGGCGCGTCCGGCCTTTTGCTGACCAGGATCATGTGCCGTGCCATGAACCGCTCACTTAGCCATATCCTGACTGGCCAATCATTCACCGGTTCCGGGAAAAAAGCCGCAGCTCAACCAACGCCCTTTACGACAGATCAGGAGCCAGCTCTGAATCAAGCGGGCGAACCAGCAACAGCTGAGCCAGATCAGGATCAGGCGGCACACGCGGAGGAATCGGCAGCTGCCATAGAAGACCCTTATCAGACAGCAGCGGAAAAACTGCGCGCGGCGGAACAAGTCATTGTGGTGCCCGGGTATGGTATGGCACTGGCACAGGCACAGCAGCTGGTGTACCAGCTGGCCAGCCAGCTGGAAAAACAAGGCAAAGTCGTAAAATACGCCATCCATCCTGTAGCAGGAAGAATGCCCGGTCACATGAATGTCCTGCTGGCAGAGGTCGATGTGCCTTATGAGCAACTCTACGAAATGGACACGATTAATCCGGAATTCGCCAGCTGCGATGTCGTGCTGATTGTCGGCGCCAACGATGTGGTCAACCCGGCGGCCAGCACAGCCAGGGACACACCCATCTACGGCATGCCTGTTCTGGCCGTCGGCGAAGCTAAGCACCTGATCATCTGCAACTATGATCTGAAACCAGGTTACGCCGGTGTCCCCAATCCACTTTACGAATTGAAAACAGGTGCTTCCCTGTTAATCGGCGACGCTTCCGAAACACTAAAAAAACTGATCAATAACCTGTAACAGAAAATGTCATATTAGCGCATTGATCCGGCAGCCATCACCAGCAAAGGCTGCCGGATCTTGTTTTTTGACCTGTTCCAGCATAGCAAACATCAAGGTTAATCTGATTGTTCCCGATCTTTACACGCCTGTAAAACATGCTACAATCAATTCTATTAGGCTTAAGCGGGACAGATCTCATGACTGTTTAAAGGGTCTTGTTCATCTGATATATCACATGATCAGAAAGAAGGAATGACTGTGTTCTGGCCTGTTTTCTCGATTGTTGTTTCTTTACTCGCTTTTCTGGCAGCCGCCTGGCTTTACCAATGGGTCAAACGCCTGCCGACAGCTGACGGGCCGATCAGTGAGATCGGCGCTTTGATCAAAGCCGGCGCCTACACGTTTCTGCGCACTGAGTACAAATTGCTAAGCCGTTTTGTGATCGGTGCGGCGGTCTTGATCCTGCTCTTCTTTCCCCGTCCCTTCTGGCTTGGCAGCATCCAGACCAATCTGCTGATGGCAGCGACCTATATCGCCGGCTCAGTTTTATCTGCCTTGGCCGGTTACATCGGGATCAGCATCGCCACGATTGCCAATGTCAAAGCAGCCAGCGCAGCCCGGCGTGGCCTGGCACCTTCCTTTATGGCGGGATTTCGTGGAGGGGCCGTTATGGGCATGGCCGTAGTCGGCACCAGCCTGTTGGGCGCAGCTGTGCTCTACCTGTTGACCAAGCAGGCGGAGCCGGTTCTCTCTTTCAGCTTTGGCGCCAGCTCCCTGGCTTTGTTCGCCAAGGCCGGCGGTGGGATTTTCACCAAGACAGCGGACATAGCCGCTGATCTGACCGGTAAAGTTGAACTGGGTATTCCGGAAGACGATCCGCGCAACCCCGCGGTTATCGCCGATAATGTCGGCGACAACGTCGGTGATGTCGCCGGTATGGGCGCGGATCTTTTTGACTCCAATATCGCCACTCTGGCCGCTTCCATGATCCTGGCTATTCCGCTCGGTCAGGTCAACATTATTTTCTGCTATGCAGGACTTGGCCTGCTAGCTTCGATCATCGGTGTTTTCCTGTCCGGCGTCGGTAGAAGGGGCAATCCTGGCCGTGCTCTCAATCGTGGGACCTATGTGACCAACGCCATTTTCGCTCTGCTTTCCCTGGGAGCGACCTTGATTTTTGATTTCGAGTTCCGTCTCTGGATCGCGGCCGCTGTTGGCCTGATCGCCGGAGCCGCCATTGGCTTTACATCCGACCTGTTTACCTCAGACGGCAGCAAAACGGTTGACCGGGTGGCCAGAGCATCAAAAACAGGACCTGCTTTCACCATACTGAGCGGTTTTTCGTATGGCCTGCTTAGTTCATTCCCAGCCATACTGGGGATCGCTGCCGCTTCTCTGATCTCATATAAAGTCTGTGAGCCACTTGGTGCCGGCTATTCGCTGCTGGGCATCAGCATGGCCGCTGTCGGGATGCTTTCGGTCGTCGGCATGATCATCTCCAATGATGCTTATGGCCCGATCGTCGACAACGCCCGCGGCCTGGCCGAGATGGGCCAGCTTGGTGATGAGGTTCTGCACGTTACCGACGAGCTGGACGCCGCCGGCAACACAGCCAAAGCGATTACAAAAGGGTTTGCCATTGGCGCGGCCGGTTTGACGGTCATCGCTTTGCTGGCAGCTTACCAGGAGATTCTCCGTAATTCAGGTGTGACCGGCGACGGCCTTAAATTTGACATCCTTAATCCGCTGGTCTTTTTTGGCCTGCTGGTGGGTATTGCTGTTCCGGCCGTCTTTTCCGCGATGCTGATCATGGGCGTTGACCGCAATGCTGAGCGCATGGTTTCTGAAATCCACCACCAGTTTGATACGATTCCCGGTCTCAGGGAAGGGAAAGAAGGTGTCAAGCCAGATTATAATAAATGTATCGATATCGCGACGATCGGTGCCTTGAAAGAACTTGTCCCGGCCGGCCTTATGGCAATCGTTGTCACCCTTGTGGTCGGTTTTGTCGGCGGCGTGCATGCGATCGGCGGTTTTCTGGCCGGCAACATTACCTCCGGCCTGCTTCTGGCCTTGTTGATGTCCAATGCCGGCGGTTTGTGGGACAACGCCAAAAAACACGTCGAATCCGGCCATTATGGCGGAAAAGGCTCTGATGCGCATAAAGCGGCGGTTATCGGCGACACAGTCGGTGATCCTTTCAAAGATACAGCCGGTCCTTCAATCAACACACAGATAACCGTGGTTTCCCTGGTGGCATCCATGGCCGCCACATTATTCATTCTCTATTCGATTTTTTAAGCTTCTTTCTCCTAGCGCATAGGACAGCTTAACGAAAAGAGGCCCGGTTTTTTGAACCGGACCTCTTTTTTAAATCAAGTGGCCAGCGTGGCTTATGATTTTTTCTGGAGCGGGCAGACAACGCGGCAGCTCTGCACGATGGTCGGCCTGAACTTGTTGATCGGATCTCTCTGGCGCAGCGCTTCAGTGAGCATCTCTTCATCCAGATTCTGGCCGGGCCGCAAGTCAAGAGCAGAGCCATTGTGTTCAAAACCGTCCTTGTTGGTCAATGCATAGCGTGTCGCCCAACGGCAACGATTGGTTTCCAACGGCATAAAGTCATATTTTTCCGTCCCGATAGCCAGATCCAACTTTTTCTCTGGCTCGAAAGCCGTTACCGGACAGGCATCCAGACACTTGTGGCAGGAAGCGCAGACCGCCGGTATGCTGGCAGGCAGTACGGAGTCGGCCTGGAGCGGCATATCGGTGACAATGGCGATAAAGCCCTGGTTGATACCGTATTCCTCTGTATAGGCGGCGCGGTTCCAGGTCAGCTGACCCAGGCCGGCGCAAACCGCTTCAACAGCGTTGTTGATCGGTGCTGTATGTAGCCCGCGCGGGCTGCCTGTTTCTGTCCCAAGATGTGTCAGGTCGTGCGTCAGTGCCGCCTGGTAGCCATGTTCCTGCAAGGTCTTGACAACTTTAAGCGCCAGGATGGTCAGTTCACGGTGAACCTGGTACTGTACGAAGACATAAGGGCCAACTGCTTCAGCCGGTGGTTTGCCGGCACGCTCCAGTGCCGCTTCGGGATAACGCATACCCAGAACCAGAACACTCTTGCCGTCCGGCAGATAATCCGCCGGGCGGTAAAGCTGCAGCTGGCGGGCCTGAACGGATGGTTTATACGGCATGAACAAATCATTCATGTCAACAGCGTCCAGAATGGTCCGACCGGAAGCGTCATTTTGCAGCTGGTCGACAACCCCGTTGATACGGGCGACGTCGGAAATGCCGGCAAGGTTGGCACCATAGGTTCTGGCCATTTCCTTAACAGCCCCGGATCCGCTCAGTTTGCGGCCGGGGTTGCCCCGCAGCGCCAGATTCATATCCGGCAAATCACAGTTGAGGACGACTGAAGAATAGCACAAGCCATAGCCTTCCGGCATTTCTCCGAACAGCTGCTGGTCGCGGATGATGCTTTGCGCTTTCTGCGACTGGGAAATAACGGAAACACCCAGTGTGTCAAAGATACGGGCAATATCCAGCGTCGCGAACAGCATCGCTCGCTGTGCTCCTGCTGGATTGCATCGGTGATCCGGGTTTTGTCTTGCGGGTCAATGCCGGCATAGCCATCCAGACGCCACTTGATGCCCACAGCCATGATGCTCTTGGCGTCGGGCAGAAGACTGTCCAGTTCAATCCCTTTGGCCCGTGCTGCCTTCTCAGACAGGACAACAACCTGGTCCGCTGCATAATTGGTAGCCGTTAAGATCGCCTGGTCGATGATCTTGCGCGGCATGGGCAGGCCGGTCGGCCTGAACTGATTCTGACGGGTTGTGAAAGACGTATAATCCGGCTTTTCCATGCGCAAATCAGGCGGGACACAAACCTTCAGGCAGGTTCCCAGCGTTCCGCTGCGACGCCCTTGTTTTTCAACAGCGTCCAGGATCTCTGCTTCGGTTACAACGTCCGGGACACCTTTGTCCAGATCAAGGGCAAAGTGTTCAGACCAGGCACAACGCCACAAGTTTTTGTTGGCAAAGCGGTTGTCCTTGTCTTCGACACGAACATTTTTCACACCTTCGACTTCCTTGGTGAACGCCTGTGCCGGACAATGGCGGATACAGGCTCCGCACATATCGCACAAGGCCTGGCCTTTGTAAAGCGGTGTCGGCTCAATTTCGGCATCTGTAATGACGCTGACAAAACGGTTGCGAGGTCCGTATTCCGGTGACAAAGACAGGCCGTTCCAACCCAATTCAGTCAAACCGGCCGTCACGGCGGCATAAATATGGGAGATGTCCGGCGCAAAGACAGCTTTCAAATCTTTGTACGCCTTATAGCGCCAGATATTGCTGGATACGATCGGCACACTACGGTAACCCATATCTTCAAGCAGGCAGGCCAGTGTAAAGGAGATATGGTCCAGCTTGTCGTTCATAGCGATCTGGACACCATAGCTGTCACTGATATGGGCACTTTCTTCGCCGTCCAGCTCGATGGTGGCGTCCGGATGGTGGATGGCACAAACCATGACAGTCCGCGCTGTCGGTAGAATCCCCTGGGGACTCATCATGACCGGTGCATTTTCAAACCGTTCGATGTTGGCAAATCCAACCAGGTCAGCACCTAGTTCGTAAGCTTTCTTTTTGAGTTGAAGTGTCAAAGAAGGATCGTATGAGACGGGCATATGGTTACCTCCTGTTTTTCTTCAGTGTAAGCGCGTGCTGGCGCTTTGTCATTCACCATGGGCGAATCTTGCTCAGGTCGACAGGACATGGGCAATCTGGGCAGCACAGTCTTTAAGATGTACGATCAGTGCATCTGCATCCCGGCGCTGTTCCGGCTCTTCCGTCATAGCGGCACCCAGCGCGCCCAGAAAATTACAGCGTTCGGCTTTGACCGGAACGGCCACAGCCAGCACAAAATTAGCCTCATGCATCACGCAACTGCCCTGCTGGCGGATCTTTTCCCGGGCCTGGACCAGTTCGGGCAGGTCATGGATACCGTCCCAGCGATTCTCAGGTAATCCCCAGCGCCCCAGAATATCGTTGAGCTGACTGGAATTGGCATAACTGACGAGAATGCGCCCGGTTGGTTTTGTGTAGATGAAATCATCGCTTTTGGCGTTGAAACGGGCAGCCTGCCCTTTGCGAGCGCCATCACTGGTCTGCAAAACCATTTTCCGCTCCCCAAAAGACAGCGTGGTGAAATAAATCGGAACGGCCAGATGGCGGCTTTTCGTACGGATGAGCTGCTGGATCTGGTCAGGCAGGTCTGCATGGGTTGCTGTGACCATCTGGATCATGCAGGTTCTATGACTGCTGTGGTAGCGGTGCCGGCTGTCCTGAGTCAGATATTCAGCCCTGACCAGTGTTTTGAGCAGTTTGCAAAGTGTGTTGGGAGCGATACCGGTGCGACGAGCCAATTCACTGAGGCTGAAACCCTCACCCAGCGGATCGTCAAAACCAAAAATGTCCAGGATGTGCAAAGCTTTTAAAACGGATCGCACATATGGGCTGTTATCCATTTTTCTACTCCAGTCAAACGGCAAGATCGATTTCATTATAGCATATGCGGCGATACGCTGGTCGTCGTTGCAAGCTCGACAGTCGCAGGGCATTATGATAAATTGGTGGTTGCGTCCCGCTATCGGGGCAGTAAGCGATATTGGGTAAGGAGATCAAATGAACAGTAAAATTGATCTGCGCAGTGATACCGTAACATGGCCGACAGAAGCCATGCGCCAGGCGATGGCCCAAGCACCAGTCGGCGACGATGTCTATGGCGATGATCCTACCGTAAACCAGCTGGAAGCACTGGCCGCCCGTATGCTGGGCAAGGAAGCCGCGCTTTTTACGGTCAGTGGCACCATGGGCAATCAGCTGGCTTTGATGGCTCAGGTTGAGCGCGGCAATGAAATTATTCTTTCAGAGCGTTCCCATATCGTTGTCCATGAAGCCGGTGCTGCCGCGATCTTGTCTGGCGCCCAGCTGCGCTGCCTGCCGGTTGTGGACGGCCAATTGGATCTGCAGCATCTGGAAGCAACCATCCGCAAAAACCCTGAGGACATTCACAGCCCCCGCACAGACCTGATCTGCCTGGAAAATGCTGATTCTGACGGTCTCGTGCTGACGCTTGATTATCTGAAAGGGGTCCGGGCCATCGCCAGGCGCTATCAGGAGCCGATCCATATGGATGGGGCACGCCTATTCAACGCAGAGGCCGCAGGCCCTTATAGCGCGGCTGATTATGCATCCTTTGCTGACACGGTGCAAATCTGCCTTTCCAAAGGCCTTTGCGCACCAGTAGGTTCACTGCTGGCTGGCCCTGCACCGGTTATCGGTCTGGCCAGACGCAAGCGCAAAATCCTGGGAGGTGGCATGCGTCAGGCCGGCATCCTGGCCGCAGCCGGCCTGCTCGCCTTACAGGAGCAGCGCCAACTGCTGGTTAACGACCATCAACTGGCCTTGCAGCTTGCTGCTGCGCTGAAGGCCTACCCGCAGTGGTTCAGCCTGATCCGCGAACCTCAGATCAACATGGTCTTTTTTCGCCTGACCGGCTACCCTGTACCCGCAGAACAGCTGGCCGACCGTCTGGCAGAAAAGCAGATCCTCATCAACGGACCGGATGATGGCATTTTTCGTCTGGTCCCCCACTACTGGATCAATCAGGAAAAAACAAACCGGTTCATAGATACGCTGATCGCCCTGGCCGCAGGCTGACCCGGTTGATCAGGTGCTTTTGCCCGCGGGGTACTTAACAGCAGGTAAAGTTTACCTGCTGTTATTTCTTGTTGTGTTTTGACGGCTGACAGGTGTCCTGACGTTGTTTGTGACCTGTTAGGCTGATAACCAGGCTGCTGCCAGCAAAACGAAAGGAGGAAGGCAGGTACGGTTGCAGACCTGGCATCATTAGCCGCCCTGCCTGCATCATATGGATCTGATTATCGCTGACTCAGACCGTTTCTATACCGCAGCTCTGGCTGACCGGCTGCGCCGCTGGGATAAAGCTGATCATGTCACCCAATGCAGCAAAACAGAGGAGCTGCATCAGCTGATCGCCGAACGCAAAGGTGATAAATCACCAGCTTGTTTCCTTTTTAACCCTGTGGAGTTTAACGCACTGCTCCACCTGCCTCACAAGTCAGTCTGGCCTGACTGTTGGCTGGCTGTACCGATTCTCCCTGGTCAAACCACAGTTGATTTGGGTGAAAAAGCCTATCATGGTATGGTTTATCATCGTTTTGATACGGTAGGCAGCCTGATCAACCAGCTTGCAAGTATCGATACACATCATGCCAAAACTGTCTCCGGATCAATGTCCGTATCTGAAAAAAAGGCCGGTGAGCCGAAAACAGAAGACCAGAGAACAGCTGGCAGTCTTTTGTCAGCCGAATCACCCACAGCCGATGCGAAGCTTTGGCTGCATATATCACTGTCAAACCCCAACCAAAAGTCTGCTAGCCGGCAACGGCTGGAAAAGCTTGTTGCTGTCGGCAGGCAGGTCATCTATCTGCCGCTTATGCCAACCTACCTGATGGACACGATACATGAGCGGACGCAAGGCCCCACGCTTTCTGATCTGTTGCTGCGCCTTCTGGGAGACGCCATAAAAGTGGATGATCTTGGTTGTTACTGGCAGACTGGTACAAGCTCATTCCTTTGTTTCAGGCCGCCTGAGCGAAGTGACGATTTATTGACTTGCGATCTTTCTATTCTGCGGCGCCTCATCCTGCTGCTCAGGGAGAAAGCGGTTGCAGACCCAACTGGCCAAATGTTGTTTTTTATCGACTGCCGTTGTTTACCGCTTACTGCAGCGGCCACAGTCGGCGTCCTCTGTGATGTCTGTGAATTGGAAATGCCACAGGGGCAGAATTTCATGGCCCGGGCAGCACAGACAGAAGGAAGCCGGCTGCTGGCAAAACTACCTGCTTCATGTCAGGTGATCCGTTGCCTATGCAATGACTCAGGCAAAAAAAGCATTAAACGGGAAGGGGGCAGCGGTCCACTGGTCAGGATTTCCTGATCTTGATACGGGATCAGCATTTTTATGGACCATCTATATCAACAGCCGCTCCTTGATGCACAAAGCAGAAAAAAACTGGCCGACAAGATCATGCAGCAGCTTGGTGATTATCCTGAAGCCAGCGACCATGATTTGAAAAAACTCGCACTAATGACAGTCGCCCGGGAATACAGTGGTTCGGGATTCAGTTTTTCGGAACGTCAGGCTATTGCCACCGGGCTTTTTCACACCATGCGTGGCCTGGATCTGCTCCAGCCCCTGGTTGAGGACATGTCCATCACTGAAATTATGGTCAATGGCCCAGACAACATATTTATTGAGCGTGCTGGACAGTTGCATAAAACAGGTTTGCGCTTTGACGATGCCCAACATTTGACAGGTGTGATTACAAACTTTTTCGGCCGTGCCAATCGTATGATCCACGAAAAAAGGCCGCTGGCAGATATGCGGCTGCCAGATGGTTCACGTCTGCACGCCACGTTACCGCCAGCCGCACCAGATGGTCCCGTTCTGACAATCCGGAAATTCACAGGCGTCAGACCAGATATGGAAAGCCTTATCACCAGTGGTTTTATCACCAGACAAGCCGCCCAGTTCCTTGTTGAAGCGGTTGTCGGACATAAAACACTCTTTATCTGCGGCGGAACCGGCTCCGGTAAAACGACATTCCTGAACATACTGTCCGGCTATATTCCTTCTGCGGAGCGTGTTGTTACGATTGAAGACGCTGCTGAACTATCGCTACAGGGCCTGGCGAACCTGGTGCGGTTGGAAGCCCGCCTGCCGGGCCCGGATGGCAGCGGTGAAATTACAATCGCTGATCTGATCCGCGCTTCACTGCGGATGCGTCCTGATCGTGTCATTGTTGGTGAAGTGCGCGGACAAGAAGCTTTTGACATGCTCCAGGCTATGAACACCGGTCATCCGGGATCCTTGTGCACCGGTCACGCCAACTCCTGCAAAGACATGCTGGACCGGCTAACCTTAATGGTGCTCATGGCTGTCCAGCTTCCCTGGGACACCATCCGTGCCCTGATCGCCTCCGCCATTGATCTGCTTGTTTTCCTGCAGCGCGACAGCAGCGGAAACCGTCTTGTTCAGGAGGTATGCGCAGTCCGTATGAACGGATCAGGTCAAATTGCCCTGGACTACCTTTTTCAGCGCGACAAGAAAGGGGTGTTGCAAGATGCCGGTCACAGTTCATCCTAAACTTGTTAGGCAAGGTCTGCCCTTGCTGCCGATCAGCCTGCTTATCACATGGCTGGCGATCAGCGCTTATGTCCGGCCTTTCTGGCTTCAATTCAGTATCGCGCTTGTGGCTGCTTGCTGGCTGACACAGGCACTGCTTCGGCAGCAGGCTATCAAACGAAGAACGGTGAGCCGTGAGCAATTCAAGTGGTTCCTGGAATTGCTGCTGTCACGGCTGACCACAGGAACAACTCTGGAGCGGGCTATCAGTGACACAATCCCCGGCATGGGACAGATGCTCAGCAGCAAATCACCCTTTCTCAGGGCATTACGCACGCTGAATCGTCACCTTCAGGCAAGACAATCCCTGAATCAGCTGCTGCCGGCTCTTTGCCGTCAGCTGGACTGTCCCGAAGCTAGATATTATTTTCGAATTTTACCGGAACTGCAGCGTACAGGAAGTCAGATCACGCCTTTCAGCAGGCACTTCCTACATATGATTAGCGAACAGCTCACGTTACAGCAGGATGTTGGTTCCGAAACAACACAAAGGAGGACAGAAGCCGTTTGCCTGGCTTCCATGCCTTTCGTCATGGCTTTGCTGACGCGCTCTTCTTTCGATCCACAGACAGCTATTGCTATGAACCAGACATTCTTTGCCATTGCTACAACCATCAATGGCTTGATTGCATTAACCGCCCTGGTTCTGGTCAGCCGGCTGGTTGTTTTTGACCCCGACCTTATCGAGAAAGTAAAATCATGGCCTGTATGCTTGAAAAGGTACAGACACTGGCGCCGTTTCCTGGCAGCCAAACTCCACTCAGCTTATCGGACCTTGCTGCCTGCATCTTACAGCGCCCGCTTTCTTCAAATTTTGTACCGGCTGGAACAGCAGCCTTGCACGGACATAACACAGAAAATGGATATGACAACTGCCTATTTTGTACGTAAGCTGGACTGCATGCTGCTGGCTTCGCTTCCCGGTATACTATGCGTTCTTGTCGCACCTGCCGGAGTTTTCCTTTTTCTCCTGCCGTTTGTCGTCGCTTTTCTTCACGACAGGCAGATGCTCTACAATCAGCGACAGCAGCAGTTATCCTACCAGCTGCTTTATCCTGTTCTCATCAGTGTCTTGACCGCACTGCTGCAGGCCGGACTCTCTCTTCACCGTTCTTTTGAGATAGCTTCCACCTGTGTACAGGCTACGAATCATGAAAGCCGCAAAGACAACACTGGCTTCTATACCGACATGACAACCATGCTGAATCGAATGCACTCTGGGAGTCCTGTTCATGATGCGCTGCTTGACATCATGGACACCTGCCCGCTGCCCGAAGCACAAGCCGCACTCCTTTTGCTGCAACGCTACGGTCAAGCTGGTGAAAATGAGACGCTTCAATTGCTGACGATGCAGGCTTCAGCTTGCTGGGTGCTTCACCGGAATGCCACTAGGAAAAAACTTGAGCAGCAAAGCATGAAGCTGCTGCTACCCATGACACTCGATCTGCTTGCTGTTCTTCTGACAGCTCTGCTGCCAGCAGTCTTCAGTTTGCAGACGTTCTGAACACATCTGTGTAATCATTAACTTTTGCGACAGCAAATCACACGACACATGTATGGAACAACCAGAATAAAGGAGGTAATCCGCATGTATGACCACGCCAGGAATCACAAGGTGAAATCCGGACCTAAACGACAGAACTGGAACAAACGTCAGGGATTCGGCACTTTGGAAGTCGTCATCATCATTGCCGTTCTCTTGTCGGTTGCCCTTGTTTTTCGCGCTGCGTTAACCGACTATGCCGGCAATCTGATCCAAACTGTATTAGGTGATCAACAGGTTATCGAAGACCTGGCACTGGATTAATAAACCAGTGCTCAATGTTATAAGGAGGTAATCGGCTGTGATCATATGCTCGATGCCCCACAGCCTCAACAAATGACAACACAAAAGCTGATTTATGAGAAAGGGCCCTATCATGCCATTTTGACGAGCAGTACAGCAGATGAGTTTTTAGTGCCGTACTTGCTGGAAAGGCTGGTGCGATACAAGCCTGCATGGCTGATTCCTGGTTACCTCCGCCATCAGGGTGGAGAGGAGCAGATATGTTATGACATAACCGGTTTGTGTCCACTTGATCAAACGGACACGACAGGAAAGGATGCCGCACAGAAAGGGCTGGATCTTTTATGTACCGTTTGCGGAGTCCTGCTTGAGGCTGCGGATCTTCTTATGCCTGCCAGATTGTTCAGATTGCATCCTTCTTTGATTTATATGGACCAAAAAGGGCGTATCCAGCTGCTCTTCTGGCCTTTACTGCCAGCAGGTTCTTCCACTGAGGCGTCAGCCTCGTCTGACGAGGAGCAATATGGTGAATTAACTGCCCTTGCCAGATCTTTGGCTGACGCTTACGGCTGGCCGCAAGAAGCGGTAGACCGCGCCTGCCAGTCAGCCGGTAAAGGACCGGCTGTCTTGCTGAACTGCCTGCAGGACAATCTTTTTCGCAGTCAAGTCACCCGGCCTGCACCAAAATCAGAGCAAGATTCAGATAAATCCGGCATCTCGCAGAAAACAGGCAAGATCGAGGGTGATCAGGCAACCGGTTCAATTGACTCATCCAGCAGCATTGCCAGAAAAGGGTTGTTGACGGTGGTGAGGATTGTCCTGGTCATCTGCCACCTGCTGCTGGCAGCTGCAGTTCTTGCTTGTCTGACTGGCTGGCTGGCAGAGTACCGTTTCCTTTTGATCGCAGCGGCTTTGCTCTTGTTTTTGGTTGATCTCATTGTTTATCTTAAAGGGCATCCAACCTTGCATAAATGGTTTTTAAAAACATGGAACAACCTGGCAGGCAATGATGAACATGAGGGGAAGTCGATGGAGGAAGAAGACCAGACGATCCTCCTGGCTCCTTCTGATGCTGAATTTCGCATGGCTATGTTGTCAGAAGGACAACCGGGAACGCCAGCTGAACATGAAGGGGAAAGGGCTTTTATTCTTGTTGACGAATTTGTCATCGGGCGTGATCCGAAAAAATGTGATCTTTGCCTGCCGGTAAAGGCAGTCGGGCGAACCCATGCACGCATTATACGGCGTTCCGGATCATTCTTCATCGTTGATCTGGGCTCTGGCAACGGTACACTGCTTGACGGAAAACACCTGCCCAAGCATACGGAATGCCTGTTGCCGGATAAATGCCAGGTTCAGTTTGCCAACTGTCCCTTCTATTTTCAGGCAGACTGATCATCCGGCAGAGCGACCCGGTAAGCTTCATTCCACTTTTCCCCCGGTGTATTTCTGTTTGACGCGGATGCGGGCCTTGGCCCGCTCCACACCATGCCGGGCATGCTGCTTTTCCTGCCTGTCGGTCTGCAGGTCATTCAGGCGTTTTTCCGCACGTACCAGAGCTTCTTCAGCTCTTGACAAGTCAATCTGCTCCGGCCATTCCGCGGCGTTGACTACAATGATCATCAATTCCGGACCGATCTCGGCATAACCGTTGGTGGCGTTCAGCGCACGCCAGGATCCGTCTGTCTTCAGCCTGATCTCACCAGGTGTCAGTGCCGCGATCAGGGGCGTGTGCCCCGCCATGATACCGATCTGACCGTCCTTGGCTGTAATGACCACCATTTCCACCTGGCCTTCGAAAAACATACCGTAGGGTGTGACAATCTCCACATATAGGTTGTTCTGGCCGGCTGTCTGGTCAGCCATCACCGCTCATCCCCTTTCAACGGACCTCCTGGTAGGCTGCGTACACGTCATCAATGGTGCCTTTCATAAAAAAACAGTGTTCCGGAATGTGATCAAGACCGCCCGTGATGATTTCACCGAAACCTCGTATCGTTTCTTCAATCGATACATAGCGGCCTTCATATCCAGTTGTCCCTTCAGCCACAAAAAAGGGCTGCGAGAGAAAGCGCTGAATGCGGCGTGCCCGGTTAACCATCTGTTTGTCTTGTTCGCTAAGTTCTTCCATGCCCAGGATGGCGATGATATCCTGCAATTCCTTGTAGCGCTGCAGCATCTCCTCCACCCTTCTGGCCACCCGGTAATGGCTGCTGCCGACCACATCTTCTGTTAGGATCCGCGATGAAGACTCCAGCGGGTCGACAGCCGGATAGATACCCAGTTCAACCACGGAGCGTGAAAGAACCGTGATCGCATCAAGGTGGGCAAAGGTTGTTGCCGGTGCCGGATCGGTCAGATCGTCAGCCGGTACATAAACGGCTTGAACCGATGTGATGGAACCACGCCGGGTTGAGGTGATACGCTCCTGCAGCGCACCAACTTCATTGGCCAAGGTTGGCTGATAGCCGACAGCAGACGGTATACGTCCGAGCAGGGCTGATATTTCCGATCCGGCCTGGACAAAACGAAAAATATTATCGATGAACAACAGGACATCCTTGTTCTGCACATCGCGATAATACTCAGCCATGGTCAGGCCAGTCAAAGGCGTGCGCATGCGGGCACCGGCGGTCTCGTTCATTTGGCCGAAGACAAGCACGGTCTTGTCGAGAACGCCCGATTCCTTCATCTCGTTCCATAGGTCATTGCCCTCCCTGGAACGTTCACCGACACCGGCGAAAACAGAGTAGCCCCCATGCTCACGTGCAATATTCCGGATCAGTTCCAGGATCAAAAAAGTCTTGCCAACACCGGCACCGCCAAATAAGCCGATTTTGCCGCCTTTGCTGAACGGAACGAGCAAGTCAATGACCTTAATGCCAGTCTCGAGTATTTTCTCTTCAGGATATTGGTCTGTAAATTCAGGTGCGGGCCGGTGTATCGGCCAGTGATCATCGGCGATCACCGGCCCACCGCCATCGATCGCCTCACCAAGCACATTAAAGAGGCGGCCGGTCACCATGCCGCCCACAGGCACTTTTACAGCGGAACCTGTGGCAGTGACTTCGGCTCCGCGCATCATGCCGTCTGTCGGAGAAAAGGACACGCAGCGCACGGTACCCTGACCACGCTGTTGCATGACTTCAACGACAATTCTGGTATCATTGTGCTTGATTTCCAGTGCTTCATGGATCGCCGGGACTTCCTGTTCCGGAAAACGGATATCAAGGACCGGTCCGATAATCTGTGTTACATATCCTGTTGCCATCTATTCCCATCACCTTTTTCGCCTGTATCGTCAGCTTGCTGTTGTGCTGTCAGTTCAGCCAGAACTTCAGCGCCACCGACAATTTCCGACAGTTCGCGGGTAATCCGGCCTTGTCTGGCCTGATTGCTCTGCAAACTCAGTTTCTGCTGCATCTCATCAGCGTTTTCTGTCGCATTGTCCATCGCGGTCATACGCGCTGTCTGTTCACTGGCATAAGCCTCCGTGAGCACACCATAGACCATGCCGTTCAAATATGTGTTGATCAGATAATTGGCTACATCATCAACCGACGGCGCATACTCAACGGTACTGCCCGCGATCAGGCCACGCTGCTGTTTGAAACGGGACGGAACGATGTCCTCCAGAGCGTCAGGGTTGACCGGCAGTACTCGGGTAACCATCGGTTTCATGGAGATAGCCGATTCTATTTTTGTGTAGATAAAATAAACCAAATCCAAAGTGCCTGATTCATACAGGTCGTAGATGTAATCAGAAATATCGCGTGCCCTGTAATAGGTCGGTTCACTGATCGGGTATCGGAAGGACTGATCAACATCAAAACCAGAGCGGATCAGCCTGTCTTTGCCTATCTTGCCGCAGACATACAGCCTGGCGTCAGTCATCAGGCCTTTGCGGACATTGTCAATTTGTTTGTAACGGATATGGTTCTCCGTGGTGGCCAGAACATTGAGGTTATACGCGCCAGCCAGACCCTGGTCGCCGGTCATGATAAAATAACCGATTTTCCATGTCTCGCCTTTTTTTTTCTGGCGCAATTGAAAGAAGCGGTTGTCAATCACGATGCCGGCTTCCCGAAGTTCAATAATGGACTCGGCACACAACGCGAAAAATGGCATGGTCCGCTCCAGCTGACTGCGTGCACGCCGCATCTTGACGGCGCTGATCAGCTGCATGGCGCGCGTCATCTGCTTGATGTCGTTAACACTTTTTATGCGTTTTTTAATGTCAGTCAGTTGTTCCATATTCCTCGTGTTCAGCCATCCAGCGTGGCAAATATTCCGCCACACCCGTATCAATCTCAGCTACTGCCTTCTCGCTTAGTTGACCACCGGCCGCTATCTCATCCAGGAAAGCGGTTCCTCTGCCATGCAGGAGGCGCAAATAATCCAGAAGGAAAGGACGGATGTCTTCTATGTCCAGGTCAACCAGCACGCCACGGTTAGCCAGGTAAAGCATAATGACCTGGTCTGCAACGGACAACGGCATATACTGCGGCTGTTTCAGAACTTCCATCAGCCGCTCGCCTGTCTTGATCTGCCGCCGCGTATCCTCGTCCAGTTCAGAGCTGAACTGGGAAAATGAAGCCAGAGAACGGTACTGGGCCAGTTTGATGCGCAAAGGTCCGGCCACTTTTTTCATCGCCGGCAGTTGGGCGGCACCTCCGACACGCGATACGGAAAGGCCGACATTGATCGCAGGGCGTTGGCCTGAGAAAAACAGTTCGCTTTCCAGATAGATCTGCCCATCAGTGATGGATATCACATTGGTGGGTATGTAAGCGGATATATCACCGCTCTGTGTTTCGACAATCGGCAAGGCGGTCATGGAACCGCCACCCATCCGTTCACAAAGTCGAGCACTGCGTTCCAGCAGGCGTGCATGCAAGTAGAAAATATCGCCGGGAAAGGCTTCCCGGCCAGGCGGGCGGCGCAGCAGCAGCGAGATTGCCCGATAAGCCTGAGCATGCTTGGTCAGATCATCATAAATGACAAGAACATCAGCTTTCTCCTGATACATCAAGGATTCAGCCATGGCACAACCGGCATATGGGGCGATGTACTGCATGGATGCTGTGGCGCTGGCGCTGGCTAGCACGACTGTTGTATAATCCATGGCGCCTTTTGCCTGGAGCGTATTGACAACGGAGGCCACGGTGGACATCTTCTGGCCAATGGCCACATAGATGCAGTAGACATTCTGTCCACGCTGATTGATGATGGTATCAATTGCCAATGCTGTTTTGCCGGTTTGCCGATCGCCGATGATCAGCTCGCGCTGCCCGCGGCCAATCGGAGTCAGGGCATCAATAGCCGTAATCCCTGTATGCAGTGACTGATTGACCGGCTGGCGGTCCACAATACTTGCAGCCGGATACTCGATCGGCCAGCGTTGTTCTGTAAGAACTGGGCCCAGCCCGTCGATCGGACTGCCCAGAGGATCCACCACACGCCCCAGCAAAGCCTTGCCTCCAGGTACATGCACAGTGGTTCCTGTACGCTTGCAGTACATGCCGGCGTTAATCGAATCATCCTGTTGCAGCAGGACAACACCGACCTTGTCTTCTTCAAGATTCATGGCGATGCCGTATACCGTGCTGGAGAACATAATCAGTTCATTACTGCGGCAGTTCTGCAGTCCGCGGACGATTGCCACACCATCGCTGTAACTTACAATCTGACCGATTTCATCAACGGTTGACTCTGTGGTAAAAGAAGACAGCGTCTCCTGCAGCCGGTCAACCATGCGCCGTGAGGATGGCTGTATATCAGCATCTTCAGGTAAGGATCCCGATAGCAGGATATCATCGGCTTCCGGTGCCAGAGGGCACTCGCTGAAACCAGACAAGGCATCATCAAGATTATTATGGATAAGCCTGGACAACTCCGGTTGGGCCATCGTGTCATCCGGCAGTATTGAGCGGTGGGCTTTCAGCCGGCCGGCGATGCGGTTTAGCTGACCACGGATACTGTAATCGTAACGAAAACCGCCAGCGAATACCATCAGACCGCCGATCAGCGAAGGATCCAGTTCCGTGCGAACTTGAAAATGCTCGATCGCCAGTTGTTCGGCAATTCGGCCGGCAATCGCTTCAGCTTTTTCCGCAGCCAAAGGAGCCGCGGAAATAACCCGAATAATGTGCAGTGCCGGGTCATTCATGAGCGGACACCCCGTCCTGTCTACGATCATCACGCTTTGCCAGCTGTTCAGCCAAATACTGGTCAACCAGTTCTCTCTGACGGTGTTCGTCCATGGCATGCCCGATCACCTTGGCGGAGATGGAGACAGCAAGATCAGCCACTTCGTTGCGCACATCATTCAGCATGGTGGTGCGCATGCGGCTGACTTCTGTCTCTGCACGACTCAACAGGCCGGCGGCCGTATGGCGGGCATCCTGCAACATCGACTCACTTTGTTTTTCCACCTGGTTTCTGGCTTCCGCCAGAATCTCGGCAGCCTCACGGGTCGATGCCTCCAGTTTCTTTGCTGACTGGTCCAGCCGCGCGTTGGCCTGCGCCAGCTTCTCCTCAGTCTGCTGCATTTTATCCGCGATTAACTGGCGGCGCTTGCGA
>JAAYLM010000325.1 GCA_012521915.1 Oscillospiraceae bacterium
GGTATCATGAATACTGACAGCAATGGTACGATTACGGAATTTGAGGAAAAACCCAAAAAAGCCGAAAGCAACCTGGCTTCTATGGGCGTTTACATTTTTAACTGGGATGTTTTGCGCTGCAAACTGGCAGAAGACGAGGCAGACCCGAAATCAAGCAATGACTTTGGCAAGAATGTTATTCCGGCGATGCTGAACGAAGGATATAAACTGTTTGCTTACCGTTTTGAAGGTTACTGGAAAGACGTTGGTACTGTTTCAAGCTTATGGGAAGCCAACATGGATATTCTCGACCTTTCTGATCAAATTAACCTTAATGACGGATCCTGGAGAATTTACAGTAAAAACCCGGTCAAGCCTGCCAATTACGTGGCGGCCGGTGCTAGAATCAGATGCAGCGCGATGACTGACGGCTGTGTTGTTTATGGAACCGTGGAACATTCAGTGCTTTCAAACAGTGTCCGGGTCGAAAAGGGCGCCGTTGTAATCGATTCGGTACTGATGCCCGGTGTGACAATTGAAGAAAATTGTTATGTCAATAAATGTATCGTCGGCATGGGAACAACTATAGGCAAAGGCACTCGGGTTGGCGAAACTGAACTGGCCACCTGCAAATACACCAACGCCCATCTATGCAGCAACGGCATTTCCGTGATCGGGGAGAACATTAAAATCCGTGAGAACGTGGTGATTCCGGGCAACTGCATGGTAGAAGCTGAAAATGACGAACCTGACGAAATTATTGAACGCGTCACGGTGATTCGCTGAAGGAGGAACGGCAATGTTTATTGATGCAATGGGGCTGATTCTGGCCGACCACAAGCGGATCCAACTGGGGGAACTCTCGCGTCCGCGAGCACTGGCGGCAATGCCTTTTGGCGGTCGCTACCGCATAGTCGATTTTATGCTCTCAAACATGGTTAATTCCGAAATTACACGAGTTGGCCTGATCACCATGAACAAGTATAAATCGCTTATGGATCATCTGGGCACCGGCAGTTCCTGGGATCTTGACCGCAAGCAGCCGGGGCTGAATATTCTGCCGCCCTATATCACCTCGGAGAACATGGGTTATGGCGTTGAAGGTGACGACCTCACCGGTTTGATCGATTACTTCCGCGCCAGCAGTGAAAAATACGTTATTGTCAGCAACAGCAATGTTATCTTTAACACCACTTTTAATGAAATCGTGGCAAAACATGAAAATTCCGGTGCTGACATTACCGTTATGTACAATCGCGACGGACTGCTCGGCGGCTCTCCCTGTGTAATTATGGATATGGACAGGCGCGGCCGGGTGCGTGACGTAATGCTGAATCCGGAAAAAACCACTTTCAACAGGCGCTCGCTCGGTGTTGTGGTTATTGCCCGCGATTTACTGATCGATTTTATCAGCTCGCAGATATCGCACGGGGAGTTCGAGTTTTCTGTGGAACTGCTGCTGCGCCAGTATGACCGGATGCACGTTAAGGGCTTTGAGTATAAAGGCCTGATCCTCCGGGTCAACTCAATAAAATCCTACTTTGAATCCACCATGAGGCTGTTGGAAGAAGATGTGCGGCAAAAGCTGTTCTGGTCCGGATTGCCTGTCTACACCAA
>JAAYLM010000326.1 GCA_012521915.1 Oscillospiraceae bacterium
GGATATCCAGCATGGCCCGGAAGTCTTTATCCGCCAGGACACCGCCCAGAAAAACGAGTGGCTGACCAGGCAGAAGACGGTTAAGGCTGTCGGCCAGCGCACGGCAGCACTGCGGGTTGTGTGCACCATCCAGCAGAACTGGGGGCTTGCGGCGCAACAGCTCAAGCCGTGCCGGCCAGCGCGCACCGGCGATGCCTGTTGCGATCTGCTCCGCGTCGGCCAGACCAAGCGACAGGCAGGTACGCATAGCAAGGGCAGCGTTCATTGACATGATCACACCCAAAAGCACCGTGCTGACGGTCAAGCCGGTCTCAAGATCAGTAAATCGCTGGCCTGACCAGTCGTAGCTCTGCTCTACAAGCGTGTGCCGGCTGATGATGTGCAGTGGAGCCTCCAGTGCGGTACAGTGGCTACGAATGACCTGCAGAGCAGCCTTGCGGTCCGCCAGCGGCAAATCCAGATCAGCCGGGTCGTAGAAAAAAACCGGACAGCCGCTCTTGATGATCCCGGCTTTTTCGGCTGCGATTTCAGCCAGTGTATGACCCAGGCGATCCATATGGTCGTAGCCCAGTGCCGTGATGATGCAGGCCAGTGGCCGTTCAATAATGTTGGTGGCGTCGAGCCGGCCGCCCAAACCGGTTTCAAGCACGACAAAATCGCAATCCATCTCCGCGTAGTAGACAAAAGCGATCGCAGTCAGCAGTTCGAATTCAGTTGGGTGCTCTTCTCCTTCTTCGAGCATGGTATTGACACACTGCCGGACACGGGTCATGATTCGGGCGAAATCCTCTGGCGTGATTTCACCTTCTGATTCCTCAACAGCCAGACGCTGCAGCGATACCGGACCGTCTATGATACGAATCCGCTCAGTCAGGCGCTCCAGATAGGGCGATGTGTAAACACCCACCCGGTGACCGGCTGCAGCCAGTATGGCAGCACAGTAAGTCGTGGTTGATCCTTTGCCATTGGTTCCGGCGATATGGATAACGCTCAGCTGTTTCTGCGGGTCGCCCAACAGTTGGGCCAGACGCTGCATGCGATGCAGCCCCAGCTTGATGCCAAAACGCAGGGCAGTGGACAAATACACTTGTGCTTCTTCATAATTCATCATGACTGACGCTCCCTGGCAGATTTTCGGAATATAAACCATTTGCTCAGCACATAATTGCCAGCCAGCACCAGGAACATGGTCAGCAGTTTGCTGACCGGCAGTTCCCAGCGCAAGATCGGCCAGACCGTGGTCAGACCCAGCACATCGTACAGCAAAAACATACCGCCGTATTCAAAAGCTAGGGAAACGACAGCCCTGGACAGGACAAATTTGCCAAATTCCTGCCACAACGGCCCGGCAGAGCGAAAAACAAAGCTGCGGTTGACAAAAAATGCGAACAGGATAGAAGCGGTGATTGCCGGGAAATTGGACAGCCACCAGCGATCATGTCCTATAGCTGTGCTGAGCAGTGTAAAAACAATGATATTGACCAGCGTCGTCAGAACGCCGGCGATCACATAGAGGATCATCTCACGGCTGAAGAAAAACCGCAGCAGTTTTTTAACAATCATGCTGCTAAATCCTCTTGATGGGCGGGGGCGGCGGCAGATGACCGTTTTTGTAGTGACGTCGGTTAAAACGACCGTTTTTACGTACCGCCTGCACGATCAGGAGGCTCGTCAGGATAATACAGGCCAGACCCAGGACAGCTGTTGCCAATTGCCAGGGATTGGGCTGTTCAGGGTTCGGTACAACTGGTATGGGTGTTATGTCTGCTTCGGTTTCTGTCGGGGTAGGCTCCGGTTGGATGCCCTCTTGAGCGACATAGGGGATGAGCAGCTGGCTGGCTGTGTCATATTGAAAAAACGCCTGTTGGCCGCGGCTGTCCATAAGATAGACAAGATAGGTCGTCGGGTCTTCTTGTCCGTCCTTTTTCCAGACCGGCATGGTTTTCCCATCAATAGTCATGCTGGACAAAGTCCAGCCTTCAGGGATGATGTCTTCATTGCCTGGTGACAACACCGTAAAAGACTGGGCAGGTACACTGAGTACCATATAAGGCTGGTAACGTTCAGACTGGCTGTCATAATAGTAAAAGCCATCATCACTGGACTGGCGGTAAAGGTAGTATAAGGTCAGGTCGCCATGCAATGATTTGTAGGAAGGCACCATCTGACCATCGATCTCCGACAGGGAACGGTAAAACCCAGCTGGTATAGATGTTCCTTCCGGCACATCAGTTATCTGATAGGGGCCGTCCGGCAGGTCGACCGTGACAGGCGGAGTCGGAGTCGGTTCCGGAGTGGGAGAGGGCTCAGGTGTCGGCGAGGGCTCAGGCGTGGGGGTCGGCCCGGTAGTTGGAGTCGGCCCGGTAGTTGGGGTTGGCTTGGGTGTCGGTGAGATAACCGCCCGTGTAGCCACGATGGTATAGGTTTTCTTTTCACCATTCTCAGCGGTAACCACCAGTTTGATTGTATTCTGACCGCTTTGCAGGGAAACCTGGCCGCCGCCACTCACACTGGCTTTGCTGTCCGCTGCGCTGGCACTAACGGTCAACCGGCTGACATCTGCACCGACAGACACTGAGTAATTCAGCTTGTCAGGCGAAAACGCCGGTGAAAGGGTTCCAGGACTGATGGTCAGCGACTTCAGCGTGTTATCTGAGGATTTGGAAATTGGCTTCGTGACCGTGACGGTCCTCGAAACAGGCGAAGGATATTCTCCACTGACATTAATGCTAGACGCACGAAAAGATCCATCACCAGCGTTTAAAGCTTTAAATTTCAGACTCATCAGTTTTGATGATTCTGACTTAGGATCAAGTAAAGCAGTCACTTGTATTTGATTATCTGATATTTTATCAGCACCAAACAGGACTTTGTCAGGAGCCAGATTATTCGCACTGCCACTGACATATTGGAACAAAGCAGCGTCGTATGTCAGTAGAAAATCATAATTTTTTATACTCAGTGCTCGATTATCACTAATTACAATGGTCAATTCATCTCCAATGACTGGCTTTGACATATCAACACCAATAGATGTTGATAATCCTTCTGCCTGTACTGGATATGAGAATGATATCAGTATGATCGCTATGCATAACAAGGCGATAATCGGTTTACGCTTCAGCATGAATTACCTCACTGTTCTATATGCTTTCTATGGAGTATATGTTGAAATACATGATTAAGATCTGAGGAATCAATTTTTCCATTTTTATCAGCGTCAGACGCCGGTTGTAATGTGTCAGATAATATGGTGCGACGCAAAACATGTTCAAAAATAGCATTAAGATCAGACGAATCAATCCGTCCATCTCCATTCGCATCACCAAAGAGCAGAACTGTATATGATTTGGCAACATTCTGGCCTCTCAGCAGTTGCACACGATGGCCGGTACCAACCAGACTTTCCACAACCTGACCATCCTGCTTGATGATGCGGATGGTATATCCTGTGGGTACCTGAAGTTTGCTGAGCAGGTCCGCAACCGTATTCGCCCCATTTAGAGGATCGAGCCCGGATATGGTGTCATCTGTGATATTCAGCTGGGTACTGCTCAACACAGCAGGCACCGGAGTCGGCGTTGGCGTTGGTGTCGGTGTTGGTGTCGGTGTTGCCGTCGGTGTTGGCGTCGGTGTGGGAGCATTGGGGTCTTCCTGACGGATAACCGTCAGCGAATAGGTCCGTTTATTGCCGTTTTGCGCGGTTACCACAACAGTAAAGGTATTCTCCCCTACGACAAGGTTTTTTACACCTGAGCCACTGGTGCTGGCATTACTGTTGACGGTGGTCGCTGTTATCTCGATTGAATTCACGGTATACGGAACAATCAGGCTGTAGCCCTCCGTGACCGCAGCATCAAACGAAGGTGTTAATGAATAGTCCTTGATGGCCAGCGATTTCAGCCAGTTGTTCGGATTACCTGATTCCACAGGCCGGGGGTTTTCTGCTGGAAGATCAGAATAAAGCGGAATCAGGAAGGTGATCGGCTTATTCAACTCATTCATATTCTCATAACCCCGGTACAATGTCCGACCTTCACTTTGCGGAGCCATGATGCTGCCCATATAAAGATGCCAGTAGCGCCGGACAAAATAAGGATTGTCCGGCAGATAGGCAACATTGAATTTCTGCAGATACAGGGTGTTCTGGTCCGCATATTTAGGATAGCCGATACCATCTTTCGTAACAATGTTGGTCGGATTTTTACTGGCGTTGATATAGCGTGTGCCGATATCATAAGCGCCGCCCATGATTGCCCGGCAAGGATCGCTCCAGGGTATCAGGATTATGTCGTCAAAAGCAGTCTGTTCCGGTTTGCGGTCCGGACCATATTTGGCATACTCCAGACCATTGCGGACATTGCCCAGCGGTTCTGTGCTGGCACTGGCTCCGATATTATAGAAATTGTAATAACCATCATAATCTGTTATCACGGGCAGATTCTGCGCTGCGAGTGCCTCTGAAAAAAGGCCGGTGACAGAAGGGCTGCCATTGGACCCAACCTCAAAGCGGGCACGGGTCGCCAGGTGGTATGGACTGATGTCCGAATATACCGCTGCAGCCATGAATGCTTCCGCATAGGTCATGCTGGCTGGTTCATTCGTTTCAGGATGAACATAAGTAAATGAGGTGTTGCTCATAAAGGAGTTGTTTAAAACCGCCTCAACACCGTTCGTGTGCTGGACATCCGGTTGATAATTCAGTATTTCAAATTGAAAAACATCCCGTTCATCCATCATGTTGCGCGGATCCATGTAATAGGCAACCACTGCTCTGCTTGCCATGACCCAAGATGACCCGTCATAGGGTATCCAGCGGTCGGTATACCAGTTGTATGCTTCCGGATCGAGCGATTTCCAGGCATCATCGACATCTCGCAGGAGTGAATAACCAGGCGCGTACATAAGTTCCACCGCATCTGCGAATTTCAGATTTGTCGGTACGGACTTGAAACGCCAGTCGGGGTATTTCGCATGGAGTCGGCGCAGGCCGGGGCGATAGCTTTCCGGGAAACCTTCAGTGTCCAGGAGGGTCTCGAAAGCAGGGTCAAGAGGCGGCTCCGGCTCAGGGAGCGGGTCCAGCGCAATAAATCCGGCGACTGTATAACCTTCTATCAACTGTCCATCGATACGGGTATAGCGGACTTTGTACCAGGTATCACCATAGCCATTTATATACTCACCTGTTATGCTGGACAACACCAATACTTTCTGGCCACTTTTTAACTGGTCAATATAATCGTTGCCCACAGTCGTCGGCACAGTCCGAACATTGGCGGTACTGGCGGTGACGGTTCCATCGCGGTTTATCTCCGTTTCTGTAGCCGCAACCGTCTCGCCGGATGCCGACAAGCTAAACTGACCCAGAACAAACAGGATCAGGGCTACCACGATAAATATAAAACGCAACCTGCCCGATTTTTGACAAGCTTTATTGTGATCAGGCAATGCAGTCCTCCTTTTGAGTCACCCGATGGCGATAAAAGATCAGCATCAGGATATCACAAAAGGGCGTCATCTACATTACAGGATATTTAGTTTTCTGTTATGTCTGCTGTCTTCTTGTTTATCACGGCAGTGCCGCTGGTTCTGGCGGCATTTGGTCAAAGACAGGAATCCTGAAAACAAAAGCTTCCTGGAGCAGCCCAAGATCCTGCCAGGCCTGGCGCGTTCTGCGTCCTTCAGCCCAGGCCATCTGGATGTTTTGCGCGTACTGGCGGATGAACAGGCCGTCTTCAGCGATCAGGTCGAACTTCTGGCCATAAAGCGTATCCTGTCCGATCGCCACATAGCGTTCAGCGATCCAGCGCGCGCCGCCGATTATGGCACGGCGAGGCGAGGTCCAGGGCAGCAGCCAGGCGGCTTCATCCGGAGTGATCTCTCCCTGGTCCGGATTGCGCCCATAGAGCGCATAGCGGGCGCCATTGATAAGCGCTCCGTCGGGCACCTCCGGATTAGGGGTTGAACCGATATTATAGAAATTGAAAACACCTGAGTACCCTGTCAGCGATCCACTGGACAGTGGTGACTGGCCTTCCCTGCCCATTTCCTGGATGATGCGGGCGGCCAGGAAAAAAGGACTGATATCCGCGTCTTGTCCTGCTTCGAGAATCAAGGCGGCATAATCTAGATCAGAACGGCCACTTTCCATGAAGCTGCCTTTGAGAATCTGTTCGACACCATGGCGGGTATGCAGTTCAGGCAGATAGGTCAGTTTCTCAAACTGGAACACATTGACCGGGTCCAGGAAGTTACGCGGATCCGCATAGTGGGCGATCACCTGACGGGCAGCTGCTTTCCAGCTGCTGCCGTCGTAAACGGGGCTGCCTTCTTCCACCCAGGTCTCCGGCACATGATCGGCGGCGATCAAATTGCGGTCGGTTTCGTCCTGGGCATCAAGAAAGTCTAGCCAGTCAATGCCAGTCTGCTGGGCTTCAAATTGATAAGCCGGGTAATCCAGGTGCAACAACAGCAAGGGTGAACGGTAATCCAGCGGAAACGGATTGAGCATGATGCTCAGGCCGGCCGAGTCGGGCGGACGCAGGACAAACAAGTCATAAGTCCGTTCCAGCCCGCTAAAACCCCTGACGGTTACACTCAGCTGATTGATGGCGGAAGACAACACAATAGCGTTAGGATTTATTACCGGCTGCTGTTCCGCGCCTGCAACAGACTGCCCGGCAGTCATGGTGGCCGAACTTCCCTCCATAGCAGTGTACTGCAGGCCAACAGAAGCCATTTCTGCCGTCAGGCATAAGGCGTAACGCTGGGTGTTTGGGCTAAAAACGGGAGCCAGATCAGCAGTCTCTCCGTTAGGCAGACGCAGCAGAAGCGCGGAAAGGCGTGCTTCAGGGTCGAGGATCTGCAGCTGTTCAGCGGGTATGGCGCGGATCCGGCCGGCCAAATCCTGTGTCTGCACCATGCTTTCCTTTTCTTCCAGGACAGCGAGCCATTGTTCATGATGCTCGGGATCGGGAGCGGCAGCCGGTGCACAGACCAGCGTATATTGCGCAGATGCGGTTGTGTCCAGGCCTCCTTCTTCAGGATGGCCCAGCCGAACATAGTACGGGCCTTCCTGCTCTGGCCGGGCCAACAAGGCGCCCGGCTGCCCCGGCATACTGTCTGTTCGCGCCAGGATCCGGTGGTCTTCTGTATAAAGTTCAGCAGCTAAAGGCTTGTTGGCCGCAACGATATTCAGGCGAACCGTACCATCAGACCAGGGCGCGACACGAAACCAGCCGGTCTCCTGCAGGAGATGAACGGAACCAGCCGGTAAGTCAACAACCTCAGGAACACGCAGCGAAGCGACGTCCAGCCATTGACCCCTGCCGTCGCTGCAGAGCACCAGCACAGCCAAATCGTGGACCCCGCTGCCGGACAGGTCAGTCTGCCAGCTGAGCTGATACGCCTCCTCCCCGGCCTGCTCCGATGCTCTGGCTTTAACTTCATCGACCAGCTGATCTCCGGCATACAGGCGGAAGACAGCATCGGATCCGGTCAGGCGTGCCAGTGTGTCCACAGGAAAGCGTCCGACAACCTCCTGTCCGTCACGCGGCTGGTCACCGGCCAGCTGCAAGGTGCGCAGTCGTGTTGGATTGCGCGCCAGAGACAGCGCTCCTCCCAGGTTTTGCTTTTCCAGGACCTTATTGATGTACTGTAGCCTGCCTTCTGCCGCCATGAGCACCGCGGCTTCCTGATCAAGTGCCTCTGCTGCGAGCGCTTCGCCGGCAAGGATGTGGTGCAGATCCTGAATAAACTGCCGGTCATCCGCGGCAGTCGCCAGGTAGCGTGGTGACAGGAAAAGGCGCATCAGATAATCAGCGGCATTAGCCCTGCCACTGCTGAGAAGTGACGGCCATGTTTCACAGGGCTGTGCAATCAGCTGTGATCCGCGTTCAGTGATCTGGACACTCAAGTGCTCATCCAGACCACGGTTCTGCGGTTGTTGTCCGGCAATTCTGATACAATAATATCCCCAGAGGCTGAGCATGATGCCCGTCATGATCAGAAAACCAAGTAAAACCAGACCGGGCAGCCAGCCTGGCCTGCCGTTTCCCGCCCGGGCCGGCAAATCCGGTTTTTGCTGCTCCTGGTAGCTCATGTCCTGCCTGTACTGCTTTCTGGATTCATTCATGAAAGCTCATCCAGAGACAGTAGAAAGGAAGGCAGCAGTTGTTCCATAAACCAGGCGACCTCCGGCAACTCACGCATGACAAGCGCCAGCTTCTGGCGTACGGTTTCACTAGCCTGGCGAAATTCACTGTTACCGGCTTTTTCTTCTTCCAGGCACTTGATGTAGGCACTCAGGCGATCAGCGGCTTTAACCAGCTTAACCGCCTCAGTGGTGGCAGCATCGGCCTGATCCGGTAAAAACAGCGGTCGATAGGCTGGCAGCAGCGCCTCAGGCAACAGGGAAAGCAGTTTTTCAGCTGCCACGGTTTCCACCGCGTGATAGGCATCGCGGATCGCCGGGTTGGCATATTTGACGGGTGTGGGCAAATCTCCTGTCAGGATCTCCGCAGCATCATGATAAAGGGCCAGAAGCAGTGTCTGGGCTTTGTCCAGGGGTTGGCGGCCTTGGTAAAACATGCTGGCACGAATTTCCAGAAGCGCATGGGTGATCATGACGACCTGCAAAGAGTGTTCCTGAATGTTCTCGGTCTGGGTGTTGCGCATAAGCCCCCAGCGGTTGATGTAGCGCATGCGGTTCATCATGGCTAGAAAATGATGGCTCATCAGTGCATTGTTCTCCTTCATGAAATTTAAAACCAGTATAGGTCCTCGAAGCTCTTGCTGGCAAATGAATCGGTCATACCGGCAATATAGTCAACGACCTGCTGCGGTCCCCAGCCCTCAAGTGGATCATAGCGTTCCAGCAGATAGCGGTGAAACCCGCGCAGCACCTTGTTTTCACTGGCTGCCAGCTTCTCCGGGTCTGCTGTCATGGGAAGCAGGGCGTCAAACAGCCCTTCAATGACATTGCGCGCCATTTTTTCATAACGTTTGATTTTGTCTGATTTGTAGATGCGGTCGACATTTTCACGCAGCAGTTCCTCCATGCTTTCCCCGCAGGCCCGGCTGAGAATGATGGCATCACGGTCGTAACTGTTGCGTATGATGTCCGTGACCAGCGTGTTGATGATTTCGCCGTTGGTCCGCCCCAGCGACGACTGGATCGCTCGTGGCAGATCTTCAAAATCCATGATCCCTGCCCGGACAGCGTCTTCGATATCACGGCCAACATAGGCAATCTTGTCAACCATCCGGACCACACAGCCTTCCAGCGTTGCCGGCAGGGCATGCGTTCTGGCTGACATGGCCAGCTGGTCCGCCGTTTTGCCGCGATCGGGGACAAGTTCGTGCTCATGATAAGTTTCACCACAATGGCTGGCAATGCCGTCCCGCACCTCAAAGCACAGGTTGAGCCCCGGTCGGCCATGGTGGGTGGCCAGTCGGTCAATAACCCGCAGGCTGTGCAGTTCATGCTGAAAAAAAAGTCTGCTGTCTTGCTTCCTCAGGCACTCATCCAGGGTTCGTTCACCACTGTGGCCAAAGGGGGCATGCCCCAGATCATGGCCCAGGGCA
>JAAYLM010000327.1 GCA_012521915.1 Oscillospiraceae bacterium
GAGAATCAAATTCTGCTGTTACGCTTGCAGGCGTTTAGCCAGAAAAAATTGTTGACATGCTCCACGTCCCGAGAAGCACCGTTGCCAGGGTCTTTCAGGCAGCAGCTGAAGTCCCTATGCCGGAAGACAACATCGACCTGCAGGTACATCGCGATCATGTCCCGTACGATCTATGGAAACATCAGGGCCATCTCATGCCGACCGAAGGCAATACCGAGCATTATAGATATTTTAGGATCTGGGCACACGCTATAACATCCGTGAGATCGCGTTCAACCGCTAGGACGCGGTCCAGATGGTGCAAAACCTGGAAAACATCGGCTTCACGGTCATTCCGTTCGGCCAGGACCTCAAGAACATGTCGCAGCCGATCAAGGAACTGATGAAGCTGACACTTGAAGGTAAGCTGGCCCATGGCGGACTCGGTCCTGCGCTGGATGAGGGACAACATTTTCGTCCATACGGATCCTGCCGGCACCATTTATCCGAATAACGAAAAATCAATGGAAAGGATCGACAGTGCCATTGCGACAATCATGGCCTGGATAAGGCGATCCGGAACGGCGGATCTTTGCCGACTTCTGTGCATGATGATCGAGGTCCTTTACTCACAACACGCAATTTCATTGCTTATTGATTGCGTTTCGCAATCTATTTTACTATAATTGGGGTTGAAAGGAGGTGTTCTGTATGGCAAGAACGTCGAATATATTTGTCCGAATAGATCCGGAAATTAAGGCACAAGCCGAGCAGGTCCTCGAGCAGCTTGGCATCCCGATGTCCAATGCAATCGGGTTGTTTTTACGCCAGGTGGTCATGCAGCGCGGGATACCTTTTGATATGAAGCTGCCTCAAAATAAACCGCTCGCATTTGGTTCGCTCAGCGAAGACCAGTTTAATGCCGAGCTGGAAAAGGGGTTGGCAGATCCAGCCAATGGCAGCGTGCTTGCAGCAGAGGATGTCGCTGCAAAAATGAAGCAGGATTATGGCGTATGAGCGCCTGGAAGGTCATTTATACGCAGCTCGCTGAGCGTGACCTGCGCAGCAGTTATGAGTATATCGCATTTTCACTGCTCGAGCCGGAAACGGCCAGAAAGCAAACGCGTCGGATTCTTGACGCTGTCGCAAAGCTGAACAACTTACCGCACCGCTTCCAACGTTACCCAAACGGACCCTGGACGGGAAAAGGTATCCGAGTCATGCCTGTGGATAACAACTACCTGGTGTTTTATCTGACCGCACCAACGCAGGACACTGTCGTGATTATCCGCGTGATGTACATCGGTCGAGATGTTAGCACACTACTTGCGCAAACAAAAGCATACGCTGATCTATTGGAGAAAATATCTGAAGCAGAAGATCAGATAAAAGCCGGTAACGTTTATGATGCAGTTGATTCGCTTAAGCGACTTCGCGAGAAACATGGTTTTTAGACTGCCTTTTTCATAGCGGAGAATCCAAAGCAGAGAAGCATCTCAGCCATGAGGCGCTTTTTTCATGCCAGAGGAGGGTATTCACGCCGTTTTTTAATCGCATCTTCAAAGCCCGCGACAAGCCGAAGAACCAGTTGCCGGGGAACTCCACGCTCATTCGCCCGCCTTTCTGCCTTATGCATTACTATTCTGCACATTTACATGGTATAATAATGCAGCGTTGCCAAATATTGTGCAGAAAGGGGATCGAGCATGAGGGCGTTTGATTACCAGAACATTCCAGATGAGCTACTCCATCACGAGCTCATGAATTTGGTTTCTGCCATCCATGAGTACAAAGGCAAACAGGACTTGTATATCGAAGCCAAGCCTGACGTGTTCATGCCCATGCAGGAGGTTGTCAGGTTACAGAGCACGGGTGCTTACAATCGTATTGAGGGGATTTGTACATCGGATGAGCGTCTGCATGCTTTGGTTGTTGAAAAATCCGAGCCGCGCAATCGCCCCGAACAGGAAATCGCTGGTTATCGCGAAGTCTTGGCCCTGATCCACCACAGCTACGATTACATTGTCCCACGAACGAATATCATTCTTCAGTTGCATCGGGATCTGTATCAATATAACCC
>JAAYLM010000328.1 GCA_012521915.1 Oscillospiraceae bacterium
ATACTGCAGTTCACCAAAACACCCTCTTTCTCCCAACCACCCTTATGCCGGGCGTTCTGAGTGCCTGTTTTCCTCTTCCCATTTTGAATGCTTTCACAGGCCGCAGGCCGATAAAAGGCCGACAAAACTTGTCAAGTCAAACAGAAACAGCTGTTGTTGGAATGTTTCCGCAAAACCGACCGGTGGATTTGTCTTCTTAGCGGAGACCCGGTTGGCAAAAGCATTTGAAGAACCCGGGCACATCTGCCATAATAACGATGATAATCAGGAGGGATGAAACATGCGACTGGGAATTGTCGGACTGCCGAACGTCGGCAAAAGCACTTTATTCAATGCCATCACGCGCGCCGGGGCTGAAGTGGCCAATTATCCGTTCTGCACCATTGAGCCCAATGTCGGCTCGGTTGCCGTACCCGATAAGCGGTTGCAGAAACTGGCGGAGATGTTCAAACCGCTCAAAGTGACACCTGCAATCATCGAGTTTGTCGATATTGCCGGTCTGGTTCAGGGCGCCAGCAAAGGCGAAGGTCTGGGCAATAAGTTTTTAGCCAACATCCGGGAAGTTGATGCCATCGTCCACGTGGTGCGCTGCTTTGACGATGAAAATGTCGTTCATGTGGATGGCCGCACAGACCCGGTTCGCGATATCAGCATCGTCAATCTGGAGCTTATCCTGTCTGACCTGGAGTACATGGAGCGGCGCCTGGAAAAAACACGTAAAATGACCAAAGGCGGTGACAAGCGATTTCAGGCTCAGCTGGATGTCTATGAAAAACTTTATGCGCACCTTGAGGCGGAAAAGCCTGCCCGGACGGCCGAGCTTACTGAAAATGAGCAGGAACATCTGCGTGAACTGGCTTTGTTAACCCGCAAGCCGGTGTTGTATGTCGCTAATGTCTCGGAAAATGACCTGGGCGCAGAAGAACCGGAACAGGTTGCCCGGGTTCGGGAGGTTGCTGCAGCTGAAAACGCTGAAGCGGTTGTGATCAGCGCCCGAATTGAAGAAGAGATCGCCATGCTGGATCCTGAAGAGCGGGCAGTTTTCCTGCAGGATCTTGGTCTGGCGGAATCAGGTCTGGACAAGATCATTAAAGCCGGCTACCACCTGCTTGGTCTCATTTCTTTTCTCACGGCAGGAGCACCTGAAGTCAGGGCCTGGACCATCAGCCGCGGCACCCGCGCCCCACAGGCCGCCGGCAAGATCCACAGTGATTTTGAACGCGGCTTCATTCGCGCTGAAGTGGTTGCCTACACCGACCTGATCGCCTGCGGCAGCCAGGCCGCCGCACGGGAAAAAGGGCTGATCCGTTCAGAAGGCAAAGAATATGTCTTTCAGGATGGTGATGTCGTCCATTTCCGCTTCAACGTTTGAACCGGCGGGCCTTTGCCGCTGTCCAAAAACTTTTTCTTTGCGCGAACCTGCTTCACTTGCCGGTTCGCGCTTGTTTTCGGGGTGTTTTGTGTTGCTGTCTCAGGCGTCCTGTTCACCGGCGATCCTGATGCGGACACCACGTTCTTTTAATTCCTGAATCAGCAGGGCTTCGACCGATGCCCGCAGCGCGTCCAGACTGCTGTCGTTTTCGATAACATGGTCTGCCAGGGCAATATATTCATCACGACTCATCTGCATGGCCATGCGCCGGCGGGCCTCTTCTTCACCCATGCCCCGCCGATTGAGGCGCGCGATGCGCACCTCATCACTGGACCAGACCACCCAGACCTGATCGCACAGATCCAGAAAACCGTGTTTGACTGGAATCGGCACATCAAGCACGACAGCCCTTTGTTTTTTCTCCCGCAACTTTTCGACTTCAGCACGCATCGTGTCCAGAACATGGCGGTGGATCACAGCGCTGAGCTGATCGAGTTTGTTCCTGTCGGAAAAGACAAGACGCGCCATGCGCTGCCGGTTGAGGGCACCCTGCTCATCAAGGACAGAAGGTCCGAACAACTCTCTCAGCTCGGTCAAGGCAGCACCACCGGCCGCTGTCACCTGGCGGGACAGCTCATCGGCATCGATCACCGGCAGGCCGGCATCCCTGCAGATGGCAGCCACTGTGCTTTTACCACAGCCAATGCCTCCTGTAATACCCAGAACAAACATCTTCACGCCTCCGTCAGGAGCTCTGTCCCGTCAGCTGTTTCTTTTTCCTTGCAGGCGGCCCAGCTGTACCCTCGGCAGACCTCAGCGACCAGCGGGACATCCAGATCCATCGCCTGCTCCATCGCGTCACGCAGAATCTCTGCAGCCTGGCCGGCTTCAGCCTCCGGCGTTTCAACAATCAGTTCATCATGCACCTGCAGGATCAGCCTGGCTTTCAGACCGGCTTCTTTCAGTGCCTGGTCGGCACGCACCATGGCGATCTTGATCAGATCGGCTGCAGTGCCTTGAATGGGCATATTCATGGCCGCACGTTCACCGAACTGTCGTACATTGCGGTTGGCGGAGGCCAATTCAGTGATGTAGCGGCGGCGGCCGAACAAGGTCTCCACATATCCGTTTTCCCTGGCGTTCACCACCAGGCTGTCCAGAAAGGCGCGGATTCTGGGATAACGCGCTTCATACTCCGCGATCCATTTGTGTGCCTGGCTGAGGCTGACACCAAGATCCCGGGCCAGGCCGAAATCACTGATACCGTAAACGATACTGAAATTCATCGTTTTGGCAATGGACCGCATTTCTCCGCTGACCTGATCTGCGGGCACGCCGAATACCCGGCAGGCTGTGTCGGTGTGGATATCCTGCCTTGTCCGGAAGGCCTCGATCATGGCAGGGTCGCCGGACAGGTGCGCCAGCAGACGCAGTTCGATCTGGGAATAGTCAGCATCAATCAGAAGGCACCCCTGTCCGGCAACAAAAGCCTGGCGTATTTTCCTGCCTTCAGCCGTACGGATCGGGATGTTCTGCAGGTTTGGGTCAGAGCTGCTCAACCGCCCGGTGGTCGTGATCATTTGGTTGAATGTGGTGTGGACACGCCCATCCCGTTGATCGATCAGCTTCATCAGGCTGTCCACAAAAGTCGTACGCAGCTTGGCTGTCTGGCGGTAATCAACAATCAGCGGGACCACCGGGTGGTCATTTGCCAGGCGTTCCAGCTCATCTGCGTCGGTGGAATAGCTACCACCCGACCGCTTTTTCCCAGGCTTTAGGTTCAATGTTTCGAAAAGAACCTCGCTCAGCTGCTTCGGTGAGTTGATGTTAAACGACCGGCCACAGAGTGCGTAAATCTCCTGCTGCAGCCTGTCGGTCCGATCAGCCATCTCCCGGGACAGCTGCTCCAGGACAAGCTGGTCCAAGGCGAA
>JAAYLM010000329.1 GCA_012521915.1 Oscillospiraceae bacterium
AACGCCTCGTGTATCATAATAGGATCACGATTTGGCCTATACGCTTCAAAAAAAATCAGTTTTTAACGTGAGGTGATCAAAAGATGATTTATAAGAATTTAGGGAGAACCGGATTGAACGTTTCCGACACAGGATCAGCTCGATTTTTTGAATCAGTTGTGGTTTACACTACCTAGACGGCATGAGTTTAACTGAACGGCTTCATAACGGGTGATGGTATGGGTAAATCTTCAAATATCCAGTACAGGACGATTTGCTTTGCTTATGTATGGCATGGTTTTTTTCTTGCTATGACCCTGTCCATGTTGGATCTGAATACAGTCTTCCCTGCTCTCGTGACAGAACTGACCGATTCAAAAATTCTTTTTGGTTTTCTCTATGCCATTATGCTTGGAGCGCCTTTGGTCTTCAACCTGGTTTTCAGCCACTACCTGAAATCGCAGAAGTACAAGAAAAAATTCTTGCTTTTAGGCATTTATATGCGTTCAGCAGCCTTTCTCGGCATGGCCATATCCACCTGGTTTTTTGGCAGAAACAATCCTAAGATTGCAGTATATTCTTTCTTTATCTGGGTTTTTCTCTTCTCAATCAGTGCCGGATTTGCCGGGATAGCCTATGCGGATGTTATCGGCAAAACATTGCCCAGGCAGCGGCGGGCCAAACTATATGCAGTCAAGCAGTTTTTTGCCAGTATGGCAGCTTTTGCAGGCGGTATCATCATCAATGGTTTATTCAAGCCCGGTAACCTGTCTTTTCCGGGCAATTACACACTTAGCCTGATGATTGGTTTTGCCGGACTGGCCATCGCGTCATTAGGTTTTTTCCGAGTCCAGGAACCAGCCTCGCCAATGCTGGAGAATCAGCAGCAGAGTCTTATATCGTATATTCGCAATGTGCCTGATATTTTAAAAAAAGACCAGCAATTTCGACGATTCATTTTGCTCGAAAATCTGGCCAGCTTTGGCATAATGATGATGCCTTTTTATATGATCTATGCCAGTGATACTTTTCAATCTTCACAAACGTACCTTGGCAGATATCTCATGATTCAGGTGGCCGGCACCGTACTTTCCAGCTTCATCTGGGGATTGGTATCCTCTCGTAAAGAAGCGCGGGTCATTGTCAGATTTTGCATGTATCTTGAAGCAGTGATTCCTGTTGCAGCCATTTTCCTGGCCAGGACGAATCCCATGCTCTATGGAATGGTATTCTTATTGATGGGCTTTGCGATCAGTGGAAGAAGAATTGGTTTTGAACCTTATCTGCTGGATATTGCTCCCGAAGACCGGCGCACTGAATATCTGGGCATTAGAGGAACGCTGAATGTTTTCACGGTTATCCTGCCGATCGCCGGAGGATTTTTCATAAGTCAGTTTGGCTATAAACTGATTTTCATAATCGTCAGTGCCGTGCTTGTACTTTCAGGTTATCTGGCAAAGAAACAAGCGTACGCAAATATCGAAAAAAAGGAAACAAGTCAGCATGAAAACACCTAAAACGAATGCTATGCGATTACTGGACCGGGCGGGTATAGACTACGAGATCCTGACTTATGCTTATGATGAAAGTGACCTTTCCGGTATAAAAGCCGCGGATTCATTAGGGCTGCCGCCAGTTATAATGTATAAGACCATTGTTATGCAGGGAAATCAGACAGGCCATATGGTCGGTTGTGTTCCTGTCAATCAAGAAATTGATCTGAAAGCTTTGGCCTTGTTATCTGGAGACAAGCACATCGAAATGGTTCCGCAAAAGGATCTGCTCCCGCTGACAGGCTATATCCGCGGGGGGTGCTCTCCTTTAGGCATGAAAAAGCAGCTGCCTTCTTTTATCGATGGCAAGGTTATGCTGCAGGAGAAAATAGCTGTAAGCGCAGGTAAACGCGGCGTGCAGATTCTGCTGGCACCCTCTGATCTGATCGGATATCTCGCGGCAAAGGTTGGTGATTTTGCCCGCTAGGCGGCCGCCGTTCATAGCGCATCAAGCTTAGCGAAACCAAACCTTGATGCAAAACAGAAGAATAAGTGCAAAAGCCCCGAATACAATCCCACCAAACAACAGATACGAACTGACCATCCCCCAGATCACACTGCGGCGCTCAGCGCGAGTCAGCTTAATCGGCTCTTTCTTTTTCACGTACTGGCCAAAGGCATCGCTATTTTTGGGGCGAGGTGCTTTACGCAGAACGGAACGCGGCATGCCGTCAACGTCCATGTTGGCAATCACACGATTATCATCAATAAAATCTTTATCTTTTTTCATAACTGCTTCATTTTTCCTGAGCATAAAGATGGCAGGCAACCTGATGTTCATCTTCGTATGCTTTAAAGATCGGTTCTCGCTCGGCACATATAGGCATCACCTTCAGGATGTAGGAGCGGTATTGTGCTTTAGGTACAATATGATGTTCCTTAACCGCTTCACCGATGATTTCTCCGACCGGCAGGCGGAGTAAAAGACTGGAAAAAGGGTCCTGAAAGATTATCTGAATCGGTTATAATGTTAGTGAAAATATTTGCATCAATAATCCCGACAACCTGAGGAGCAAACGGTATGGCTATTGGTCTTAAGCATGGCAAAGTTGAACTCGCCGATCACGACACAGAATGGGAAATAAATGCCGCTCAAACCATTGAGCGGCTTTGGCAAGCCTTCGGTTCAGTGGCGAAGGATATCCAGCATGTCGGCAGCACGGCAATCCAACCTATAAAAGCAAAGCCCATCATTGATCTCGCTGTGGCCGTTGACGATTTTTCCGAGGTTGAAGCATTACAGACACGACTGGAAAACGCAGGCTTTCTGCGGCGGCACTGGGAAACTGACGAGCAGATGCTGTTTGCCGTCGGCGATTACACCAGGCTTGATGGCGTTGTCACCCACTTCATTCATGTTGTCAAGACAGACAGCATGGATTGGCATAACTATTTGAACTTCCGTGATTATCTCAACGCGAAGCTTGCTGTTGCCAGGCGCTATGAAACTTTGAAAATCAAGCTGGCTGCTGAAAACCAGTCGGATAAAGGCCGCGAAAAATATCTTGCCGGAAAGCGTGGCTTTATCGAGAAAACGCTGCAGGATGCTTTGATATGGTCATCGATTCACGACATACCCGATTATGACAGCTTCATTAAAAGTGAGCCCATTGCCAAAGGCTGGTCAGGAGATAAAAAGTATGACATAGAAACCGCGTGTGGCCAGCGGCTTTTACTCCGGATTGCCGATATTGCCCAGTATGACCGCAAGAAAATGGAATTTGAGACGATGGGAAAGGCCGTATCGCTTGGCATTCCCATGCAGCAACCCCTTGATTTCGGCATCTGTAACAGCGGTAAAAGCGTCTATATTCTGTTGACGTGGATTGACGGTGAGGACGCAGAAGAGGTTATACCCCATTTACCTGAAGCGCAGCAATATGCCCTGGGCTATCAGTCGGGCGAGATCTTGCGCAAAATCCATACGTTACCTGCGCCGGACACACTGGAAAAATGGGAACCCCGCTTCAACCGCAAAACGGACAGAAGGATCGAATCTTATCAAAAAAACAAAAGCCAAGCCATGACCTCGGGGGGCGAGGAACATTTCCTTTCTTTTATTAAAGACAATAGGGCGCTTCTGGTCAATCGGCCGCAGTGCTATCAGCACGGCGACTACCATATCGGCAACATGGTCATGGATCAGGATGGTTCTCTATATATCATTGACTGGAATCGAAACGATTTCGGCGACCCCTGGGAAGAATTTAACAGAATTACATTTACGGCGCATACCAGCCCGTATTTTGCCACCGGACAGCTGCGCGGTTATTTCGGCGGAGAACCGCCGGAAATGTTTTTCAGGTTATTGGCTTTCTATATCGCCAGCAACCAGCTGGGTGTCGTCGACTGGGCGTTGCCTTTTGGCAAGCGTGAAGTGGACTTTGCCCGGAAACAGAATGAGGAAGTGCTGGGCTGGTATGGCAATATGCAAACGTATATACCATCATGGTATCTTGCGAATTTCAATATCCAGCGGGCAGAAACGCAGGCTTGCCCGAACAATCGTATCAACAGTGCGCAAGACGGATAACGATCATTGGAGGGCATCAAGATGGATCACAGAATACATGAAGCCCAATGTGGGAAAGCATCTACAGAGTATATTCTGCCATTTTTCTGGCAGCACGGAGAAGATCATGCTGTACTGACCGAAGTGATCGACGCCATACAAAACAGTGGGGTCAACGCGTTTTGTGTCGAAAGCCGTACGCATGAGCAGTTCTGTGAAGAAAAATGGTGGCAGGATTTTGGTTTTTTGCTGGAAGAAGCGAAGCAGAGGGGTATGCGTGTCTGGTTGCTGGACGATAAACGATTTCCAACGGGTTATGCCAATAACTATATTGAAACCCATCCAGAGCTTCGGGCTTTAAGGCTGCGTATGGCTTTTCGCGACTTTGTCGGGCCCCGGACCGGAACCGCGATCCTGCCTGCTCCGAAAGGGCAAGATGAATCTTTTATTTCCATAGCAGCCTATCGCCGGACGGAAAAAGGAAACGTGATGAGCGGAGAAGGCATACAGCTATGGCCCAAGTTGGAAAATGGTCTGATTTGGTGGGATATTCCTGACGGTGTCTGGCGTGTGTATTATATTGTGGCTACCCGCGATATAGCGGTTCCTTCCATGAAGAATTATGTCGACAAAATGTCTGAGGCATCCTGTAAAGCCATGCTGCATGCGGTGTACGACCCCCACTATGAGCACTATAAGGATTATTTTGGCCATACATTTGCCGGCTTTTTTTCCGATGAACCCGGTTTTGCTAATGAAATCGGCCATTATACCTCTAATCTAGGTCGCGAAGAGATGTTTGTTCCCTGGAATGATGAAATGGTGACTGTTCTTTCGCAAAAAACAGGCCTGGATACAGAAAAGATACTAAAACTTCTTCCGTCGTTATGGCATGAGGTTGCTGGCTATACAACGCTGGTTCGTACATCCTATATGGATGCTGCATCAGAAACGTATAGCAGAAATTTCGGCTGGCTGCTTGGTGACTGGTGCCGTTCGCATAATGTGATGTACATCGGTCACATCATTGAGGATAATAACGCTCATCAGCGTCTTGGCTATGGTCCGGGGCATTTTTTCCGTTCCATGGATGGACAGGATATGGGTGGCTGTGATATTGTCCTGCACCAGATCATTCCCGGGCATTTGGCCTTTGATCATTCGGCCATGATTCACGGAGGGGCTGATCCAGCGTTTTTCCATTACACACTTGCGAAGCTTGCTTCATCCCATGCGCACATACAACCTCTGAAAAAGGGTCGGGCCATGTGCGAGATTTTTGGTGCCTTTGGCTGGGCCGAAGGCATACCGCACATGAAATACCTGGCCGACCTGATGCTGGTAAGCGGCATTAATTATTTTGTGCCGCAGGCTTTTACACCGAAAGAAAGGGATGACGACTGTCCGCCGCACTTCTATGCCCTGGGCAGGAATACGCAGTATCCCTTGTTCAGAAAGCTGATGGACTATATGCAGCGCGTGTCACATGTTTTAACAGGAGGCGTTCATCAGGCTGACGTGGCTGTGTATTATAACGCAGAAGCAGAATGGGCAGGCGGCAAGACGATGCTCCAGCAGGAGGTCTGTCAGGAACTGACGCGCCACCAGATCGACTATGACCTGATTCCGCAGGATACAATCTGCGGTGAGATTGCCGTGATCGACAGGCGGTTAGCCGTCAACAAAGAAACATATGGCGCGCTCGTTGTTCCATACAGTCAATATTTACCGGCAAAGCTGCTGCAAGCTTTTGCCCAATTGGCTGAAGAAGGACTTCTGGTCTTGTTTGTGGATGATTATCCGGATGCTGCATCAGAATATCATTCCGTAGAAGAAATAAAAAAGCATTGTGAGACGGTTGTTTTGCAGGAACTGGCAACGAAATTAAGTCAAAGTAATTTGCAGGGGATCCAGATGCAAAACAACTTTCCCGCATTTCGTTTTTTCCATACCCGACGGAACGACACCCATATCTTTATGCTGTGGAATGAGGATATTTTTACTGAGATGGATACCAACATCATTTTTCCGGCAAACGGCCGGGCGGTGTTCTACGACGCATGGACGAACAGAATGCTTGCTGCCCAACAAAATGGCTGTGCTGTTCGGGTACGGTTAGCACCATCAGAAGCCATCGTCCTTTGTTTTGGTGAATGGAAAGAAGCTTATCCTGACTTCGATTATCGCGATGAACCATTGCATGAGCTCACGGTGAAGTGGAAGGTTTCATTGCGACAGGCACAGGAGCAGGCATTTAAAAGCTACCCGTTATCAGAATTGCGAAATCTTTCGTATGATTTGCCGGATTTTAGCGGGGTCATCCGCTACGAGACCGTCTGGACAATCGAAAAGCCCGAAGACTTCTGCGTTCTGCAATTGAGTGGTGTTGGCGAGACGGCGCAATTATGGGTTAACGATTGTGATTGTGGTGCTGTTGTTGGAAAACCCTATCGATTTGCTATCGCTGGAAAACTGAAAAAAGGCGAGAATCAGCTGCGCGTTGAGGTGATGAATAATATGGCCTACCGCGAACGCGACCCATTCTCAACTTATCTTCCGTTGCCGCCGACTGGCTTAACCGGGCCTGTTCTTATCGGATAAACGCGCTGTTGCATTCGATTAAGCGGGCGTATCCGGTCACAAGAATGTAATGACCGGGATCGATGAGATAAGGAACGATGCAGATATGACCAGTTTAACAACACCTGAGCATAAACGGCTGGCGGCATCCGAGTCCAGGCAGGCGGACTGGAAAAAATGGGGGCCGTACCTCAGTGAGCGAGCCTGGGGTACGGTTCGTGAAGATTATAGTGCTGACGGAGACGCCTGGAATTATTTCCCTCATGATCATGCCCGCAGCCGTGCTTATCGCTGGAACGAGGATGGATTAGCAGGACTGTGCAACCGGCACCAGAATCTGTGTCTTGGCATCGCGCTCTGGAACGGAAAAGATCCGTTTCTTAAAGAACGCCTTTTTGGCCTGAATGGCCATGAGGGAAACCATGGCGAAGATGTTAAAGAGTATTACTTTTATCTGGATAACACACCAACGCACAGTTATATGAAAATGCTCTACAAATATCCGCAAGTGCCTTTTCCCTATCAGAAGCTGGTTGAAGAAAATCAGCAGCGAGACCGCAGCCAGCCCGAATATGAGCTGATGGATGAGCTGTGCGATGTCTTCAGTGAAGGTCGTTATTTTGATGTTTTTGTCGAATATGCCAAGGCTGCTGAAGAAGATATCCTGTGCTGCATTACTGCCGTCAACCGTGCCCCGGAGGCGGCGCAACTCCACATCCTGCCGCACCTGTGGTATCGCAACGACTGGTCCTGGGGCTATAACCGGGAAAGACCGGAACTTCGCCTGCAGGGGCCCGGCATCATCACAACCAGCCACAGGCATCTGGGTCCGCGCTGGTGGTATGCCGACATAAGCGGGGATGAAGTCGTTGATTTTTTGTTTACGGAGAATGAAACAAACGCTATGCGCCTGTTTGGCGCGGCGAATCCATCGGCTTTTGTCAAAGACGGGATCCATGAAGCAATCGTCAATCAACGCATGGATCGGGTGAACCCAAGGCAGACCGGCAGCAAAGCTGCGGCACATTATCAGCGTGTTATCGCTCCCGGTGAATCGTTCAGGGTACGTGTCCGTTTCACAGATCGTCCGCATAAAAACCCGTTTGCTGATTTTTCGCATATCTTAAAACAGCGAAAAATAGAAGCAGAGCAGTTTTACCAGGTTGTTCAGCCCGCTGGTTTGTCTGATGATCAGCGCCTTGTTCAGCGGCAGGCTCTGGCCGGACTGATGTGGAGCAAACAGTTTTATCATTACAGTGTTGAGCTGTGGCTGGATGGTGACCCGACACAGCTCCGTCCTCCTGAAGAACGAAAACTGGGGCGAAATACCGGCTGGCGTCATCTGTATAATCTGGATGTATTGTCAATGCCGGACAAATGGGAGTTCCCCTGGCATGCGTCCTGGGACCTGGCTTTCCATGCGCCTGCCATTGCCCTTATCGACCCGGAGTGGGCCAAACGGCAGCTGATCCTGCTGCTGCGCGAATGGTACATGCATCCGAATGGACAGCTTTCTGCTTATGAATGGGCTTTCGACGATGTAAATCCGCCGGTCCATGCCTGGGCAGCCTGGCAGGTCTATAAAATTACAGGACGCAGCGACACCGGTTTTCTGGAACGTGTTTTCCACAAGCTGCTGCTGAATTTCACCTGGTGGGTCAACCATAAGGATAAAGATGGCAACAATGTCTTCCAGGGTGGTTTTCTGGGGATGGACAATATCGGCATTTTCGACCGAAGCGCTCCTTTACCGTCAGGTGGTTATCTGGAACAGGCGGATGGCACGGCCTGGATGGCTTTTTATAGCCTAAACATGCTGGGCATTGCCCTGGAACTGGCTCAAAGCAAGCCGGCCTATGAGGATATCGCCACCAAGTTCTTCGAACACTTCGTTGCTATAGCTGACGCTTTTTACCATATCGGCGGGCGGGACATCAGCCTCTGGGATGAAAAGGATGGCTTCTTTTATGATGTTCTGCACAGTGTGAATGGCCGGTATGTGTCACTGCGTGTCCGTTCTTTTGTTGGTTTGGTCCCACTTCTGGCTGTACATATCCTGGAACCCGAACTGCTGGATAAACTGCCCCGTTTTCGGCGCAGAATGGAATGGCTGCTCAGGTTTCGCCCTCGGCTGGCAGCCCATGTTGTCCCCTACGATGAAAAAGGCGCTTCAGGACATTTTCAGCTGGGCATTGTCAGCAAAAAGAACCTGATGCGTATCCTTGACCGCTTGTTTGACCCGGATGAATTCCTGTCAGAATTTGGCATACGTTCTTTGTCCAGAAGCCATGCGCAACAGCCATTCCAGTGCCAGGTCGGCCAGCAGGTTTATTCAGTGGCCTATGAACCGGCTGAATCTCAATCAGACTTGTTTGGTGGTAATTCAAACTGGCGCGGCCCGGTCTGGTTTCCGGTCAACTTCCTCCTGATCGAAGCCTT